>NZ_QRLE01000010.1:0-93140 GCF_003473055.1 Collinsella sp. AM13-34
CCGGGGGCGGGAATCTGGGCGTACACATTTCCTACACATATTAAAACCCTGCTTACGTTTGCCAGCCGTTCTCTACCGCTCACCGAGGGCCTCTTTATAGTGAAGCGTCATATGGCTAAAGCTGATAGGCTCCCTTAGCCAAGGCACAGCCGGCATCGAGCAACTCATCGCGCTCCTCCACCGAGAACCCCTCGGCGTATACGCGAACCACCGGTTCGGTCCCGCTGGGGCGGATCAGCAGCCAGGTGTCATCCTCGAATGCCAAACGTAAACCATCCATATGGCTTACAGCCTGCGGCGCCTTGCCGCAAATCGATTTAGGATTCATGCCAGGAAGCAGCGTTCGCAGCGATTCGGCGTCTTCGGCCTCAAGGCGCAAATCGCGACGCCCATAGCTCGTCTTACCAAAACTGGCCTCGAGCTGATCGACCAAAACGCCCAAAGGCGCGCCCGTCTTTGCCATAAGCTCACACAGAATCAGACAAGCAAGGATTCCATCACGCTCAGGCATATGCGCGGCGATGCCGATACCGCCGGCCTCCTCGCCTCCCATGAGGACGCCGCCCTTCTTCATCTCTGCAGCTATATATTTGAAACCGACCGGCTTAACGGTCACACGACAGCCAAGCGCCTCGGCAATGCGACGCACTAGCGTCGAGCACGAGAGATTGACGACGACACGCCCCTCCAAATTGCGGAATTGAACGAGGTCGCCCAAAACAAGCGCCATGATTTGATGCGGATGAATATATCTACCGCGTTCGTCGACCGCACCGATACGGTCGGCATCGCCGTCGGTCACCAGGCCTGCGCACGCCCCGTCCTCGACAACCGCACGCTCGCAAGCGTCCACCCACGGCTCAACAGGGTCGGGGCAAATGTCCTCTTGATCGGACGACTGTCCGGCATGAATCTCGTGCACCTCGACGCCTAGCTCCCGCAGCAGGTCGGCAAGATATCCCTGGGCCGCGCCGCCCATGGGGTCAACTACCACACGCAGGTGAGCGGCTCGAATGGCCTCGGCATCGACAAACGATGCCACCGCCTGCATATAGTCAGGAATAATATCCGCGGTGCGATAGCGTTCCTCGATCCCCATCGGCTCGGGGGCCATAGTCTCTTCGAGCTCTTCGATGACATCCTGATTGGCCGTCGAGCCATCTCCCATGCGAAGCTTAAGGCACAGATACCCCTGCGGATGATGGGATCCCGTCACCATGAGCGCACCGCAGGCCTCGCCGTCATACGCCGCCGCCCACGTAAGGGCGGGGGTCGGAACAGGCCGAGATGCGAGCACTGCGTCCAATCCGTGAGCGGCAAGCACGCCTGCCGCAAGCTCAGCGAACTCGCGCGCTAAGGGCCGAGTGTCGAACCCTATATATACCGTTTTGCCCGGATTGGTCTTTTGCCACAACTCGCCGACGGCATCGGCGATACGGGCAACGTTATCGGCAGTGAAGTCCTCATCGACGCGAGCGCGCCAACCGTCAGTTCCAAAATGAATTATCGCGCACACGCGCAGACACCTCGCAGTGTTTGGATCATGGTACGCATGAGGTATACCCGCAGCACGCACCCGGCAACCTGCCGGTACCAGCATTCACCATTTGGGCAAATGCTGCCGAGGACATGCAGGCAATAAAAAAACCGCCCCGTATGGAGCGGTTTTGCCCTTTATATATCGAGCGCCTCGGCCATCGCTGCCGTAGTGATTGCCGTGGTTCCACAGCAACTGCCCACCATTGCGGCACCGGCATGTCTCCATTCGATGCATGCGCGCGCGAAAGCTTCGGGGTTCTCGTGCCATACGGGGCCATCCTGAGTCTGGACCGGATCGCCTACGTTGGGACGCACCGTGACGGGAGTAGTCGCCGATGCAACCATCCTGGGCACCGCCGCGTTCGCGGCCGCAAGCGAACAGCAATTAACACCAACCGAGTTTGCGCCGTGTTTTTCGGCGTACAAAACGGCTGCCTCGATGTTGAGGCCATCGCCCAACAGGTCGCCTTTATCGTCAACGACAAAACTCACCAGGACAGGCATGCCGTCGGCGGCATCTCGGGCGCCGGCAAGCGTGGGCTGCAAATTACGGATAGACGTCACCGTCTCGATCAGCAGACCGTCAACACCAGCATTGAGCAAGGCGTGCGCCTGTTCGCGCGCAATGCCTCGGATTTCACGATACTCGACAGAGTCTTCGGCAAACCACTCAATACCGATCGGGCCCATCGAGCCCAGTAGCAGCTGAGGGTGCGCCTGGCGGGCATCGTCGACGGCCCCGCGATTGACCTCCGCCACGGACGGCGCAATCTGATCGTGCTTGAGGGCATAGCTCGATGCCTGAAAGGTGTTGGTAATGAGCACCTGCGCGCCGGCGGCGACATACAAGCGATGAATACGAGAAACGGTCTGCGGCTCTGCCAGATTCCAAAACGCCGGTGGAATGTCGGCGGCATCGTACTCACTCAACAGAACACTGCCCATGGGGCCCTGCGCCAACAAGGTCTCGCTCGACAAGCGGCGCGTAAGTTCCTCGGCACCAAAGCGGTTGTAATAACTCGTATCCATATATATCCCGCTATTCCTCGACGCTGATTCCCTGCTTTTCGAGATAGGCGAGCCAGCGGTTCATCGTGTCCTCGGATAGCGCATGCTCCATCATGCAGGCCTCGGAATCGGCTCGCTCAAATTCGACACCAAGCTCCTGAACCAAAAACGTGCGGATGAGGCGATGACGGTACCAGATAGCCGTACCAACCTCGCGGCCGCGATCGGTCAGGACTACCTTGCCGTAGTGCGATTGCTCGACAAGTTCGGATGCTTTGAGCGCCGAAACCGCTTTATTGACCGATGCCTTGGAGACGCCAAGGCGCTGCGCGATGTCGACCGATCGCACGCCGTTGGTTTCCCCCTCTTCGCTTTCAATGCGAACCATGCACTCCAAGTAGTCTTCGTTCGCCACCGTCAGATGTAGTTCGCGCGAGCTATTTGTCGTATCCATGATCTTCCGTCCCTTCTGCATTCATTGGCTGATTCTACCCCATCCAAGCGTCGCGGTATGCCGTGGCATACCGTGCTAGAGTTCTTGTTGCACACGACGACCAAGATTGGAGCGGTCTTTATGGAAAACACCACCACGAACCCCGATGTCCTCGAGCGCTTTTTGCGCTACGTCCAGATCAACACGCAGTCCGAGGATGCAAACTGCGACCAGGTACCCTCGAGCGCCGTTCAGTTTGACCTTGCCAACGTGCTGGCTGAAGAGCTGCGCGAGCTTGGTGCGGAAGATGCCCACGTGACCGAGCACGCCTATGTCTGCGCGCATATCCCCGCAAGTGTGGGCGCTGAGGACAAGCCCGCCCTGGGCCTGATCGCCCATCTCGACACCACCGAAGTTGCACCGGGCGCCGGCGTGAAGCCGCACATCGTGCACTACGAAGGCGGCGACCTGGTCTGCGGCACGGTTGACGGTAAGCCCGTTGCCATGAGTACCGCCAAGCTTCCCGCCCTGAACGACCTCGCGGGTGAGGACCTGGTCTGCAGCGATGGCACCACGCTGCTGGGCGCGGACGACAAGGCAGGCGTCGCCGAGATCATGTCGCTTGTCGCGCGTATCGCTCAGGACCCTTCTCTGCCCCATCCCGCACTCGGCATTTGCTTCTGCCCTGACGAGGAGATCGGCCACGGAGCCGAGCTGTTGGATATCGATACCTTTGGCTGCAAGTATGCCTACACGGTCGACGGTGGCCCCATCGGCGAGCTGGAGTGGGAGTGCTTTAATGCCGCTGAGGCGACCGTCTGCTTTGAGGGCCAGTCCATCCACCCGGGCGACGCCAAAGGCCGTATGGTTAACGCAGGCAATCTGTTCTGCGACTTCAACGCGTTGCTCCCCTACGTGCAGCGCCCGGAGTATACGGAAGGCTACGAGGGCTTTTATCACCTTGAGGGTGTATCTGCAACCGTCGATCACGCCACAGCGCGCTATATCGTCCGCGACCATGACGCAGCCAAGTTCCAGCAGAAACTCGACCTTATTGATGCCGCCGCCTCGATGCTCAACCAGCGCTTGGGTGACAAGCGCGTGACGGTCGAGATTAAGCAGCAGTATCGAAATATGGCCGAGATCGTTCGTGACTATCCCGAGCTTATTGATGTTGCCAAGGAAGCCTACCTTGCCTGCGGCGTTGAGCCCCAAGTGCTGCCGATTCGCGGCGGCACCGACGGCGCGCAGCTGTCGTTCCGCGGTCTGCCCTGCCCCAACCTTTCCACCGGCGGCTATTGCTACCACGGCGTCAACGAGTTTGTCCCGGTCAGTTCGCTCGTCAAGATGACCGACGTGCTCCAGGAGCTCGTCGCCCGCTTTGCATAAGCCTGGCCGCTCAAGCCTAAAAGACAAACCGCCCCGTCCTCTACAGAGGACGGGGCGGTTTTTGTACAGGGAGTGTCCCTAACTGCCGGCAGAAAAGGAACGTCCCCAAGTGCCGCAAAATGACGAGATCCACTCTCGCTTTGTGGGTAGTCATTGGGGACGTTCTTGTTTGACTAGTCGTCTAAGAACGTCCCCAATGACTACCCAACGACTAGTCCGGACCAAGGCAACGCCGATGTTTTGGCAACGACAGCGAAAACCCGCCAGAGCGAGCAAGGTGCCTTGAAACGAGGCGGCATTGATCTTTTGATCATGCCGCCGAAGTTGAAAGGCAGATTGCCGCTCTGGCGGGTTTGCAGCGTCAACTGGTTACACAGGCTGGTAAGCCCGCGTAACCCTAATAATTGGCTTCGTAGCCGTTGCCGTCGCCGGTGGGCTGTTCGTAGTAGTCCGAATCGCTCGAATCGCTTGAGCCATCGGAATCGTCAGAGCTGACCGATGAGGTTGCGGTACCGTTTGCGTAATCGTCAGACGTGTTGTTGTTCAGGTCGCCGATCGTAGAGCTGGAACCGTCGGAAAGACCCATGGTGTTGGGACCCTTGGGATCCTTGCCAGCATCGACGCGCTCCATCATTTCCTTGAGCTCGTCCTCGTAGACAAAGACGTAGCTCACACCGTCGATCATGGTGCTGTCGTCGGCGTACGAGGGCAGGTTGGCCGAGTAGATACCGTCGACATCCATACCGCGCATGGCGTTGACCGTAGCCACGATATCCTGAACGCTCATATCGGTTACGAGCATATCGGACAGCGAATTAACCAGGCCAAAGATCTTCGTGGCATCGAAGTTATTGAGAATCTGGTTGGCAAGGGCGCCAAGCACCTGACGCTGGTGGCGCATGCGCGTGTAATCGCCGTCGGCATAGGTGTAGCGGCAGCGGGCATAGGTAAGGGCGGTGGCACCGTCCATATGCTGCTGGCCAGCGGTAATCTTAATATCCAGGTGCTCGGGGTCGTCAACATCATCGGTTGCGTTAATGTCGATACCGCCAACCGAATCAATCAGCGCCTGCATACCGTCGAAGCTGACCTCGGCATAGTGGGAAATCTGAACACCGCACAGCTCGTTGACCGCCTCGACCATGGCCTCGGCGCCGCCAACGGTATGGCAGGCGTTGATCTTCATGGTCTCGCCCTTGTACTCGACCTTGGTGTCGCGCGGAACGGAAATGAGCGTCGCCTGCTTTTGCGTGGGGTCGATGCGTGCCAGGATAATCGAGTCGGCACGATACGTATCCTCGCCCGGACGGCCGTCGGTACCAAGAAGCAGCACGTAGAACGGATCCTTTGCCTCATCGGTGTCAACCAGAACCCGACGCAGATTGTCGGTAATGACATTAGAATCGCCGAGCTTGCCCATAATGGTGGCAAACCACAGGCCGGCAGCGGTAGTGGCACTCAACAGCACGCCAAGCACGACAATGAGCGCGACGTGACGAATCGTGTGGCTACGACTACGTTGGCGAGCGCGCTCGGAATAGCGAGCCACGTTATCGCGACTGTAGATCTTGGCCTGCGCACCAGTTGAGGGTCTTCGGGTGGTGGTATCTGCGAGGGGCTTTTTATTAAACATAGGCAACCTGTATTAGTAGATGACGGGATCGGGGACGGTAGCATGCTCGACATGCGCGCCGAGCGCCTGCAGCTTTTCGACAAACTGCTCGTAGCCGCGCTTGATGTGATGGATAGCCGAAACCTCGGTCGTCCCGTCGGCGATCAAGCCCGCTACGACGAGGGCCGCTCCGCCGCGCAGATCGGGCGAGGTAACCTGTGCACCCGAGAAGCCCTTGACGCCATGAATCATGGCATGATGGCTCTCGATACGAATGTCGGCACCCATGCGCACCAGCTCAGAGGCAAACATAAAGCGATTCTCGAAGATGTTCTCGGTAATAACGGAACTGCCGTCGGCAAGGGCGGAGAGCACCATAATCTGCGCCTGCATGTCGGTCGGGAAACCGGGGAACGGAAGCGTCTGGATGTCGACCGGCTTGATACGCTCGGCACGGTTCACATGGACGCCATCCTCGACGCGCTCGCAGTCGATACCCATGAGCTCCATCTTCTTGAGCACCATGCCCAAATGAATGGGGCAAAAGCCCGTGACATCGACACCGCGATCGTCCGCCATCAACGCACCGGCGACGATAAAGGTACCGGCCTCGATGCGGTCGCCCACCACGCGATGGATAACGGGATGGAGCTCTTCCACGCCTTCGATAGTCACGACGGGCGTACCGGCGCCAACAATCTTGGCGCCCATCTCGTTGAGCATGTTAGCGAGATCGACGATCTCGGGCTCGCGGGCGGCATTGTCGATAACCGTGGTGCCCTGTGCGCGCACAGAGGCCATGATGAGATTCTCGGTCGCACCGACGCTGGCGAACTCGAGCGTGACGGTGGTACCGCGCAGACCTTGGGGCGCATTAGCGTTGATGTAACCGTGGGCGGTATCGAACTCAACGCCCAGGGCCTCAAGACCAAGAATGTGCATATCGATCTTACGAGCACCCAGGTTGCAGCCGCCCGGCATGGCAATTTTGGCGCGATGGAAGCGGCCCAGCAGGGGCCCCATGACGGCGGTGGAAGCGCGCATCTTGGCAACGAGCTCGTAGGGGGCCTCCCATGAATCGACCTGAGAGGTATCAATCTCGAGCGTGTGCTCGTCGAGAACATCGATCGTAGCGCCCATGCCCTTGAGCACCTTGCCCATCACGTGGACATCGGAAATATCGGGCACGTTCTGCAGCGTCGTCTTGCCCGGCGCCAGAAGCGTTGCCGCCATGAGTTTGAGCGCGGAGTTCTTGGCGCCCGAGACGGGCACGGAGCCTCCGATGGCGTGGCCACCCTCAACGCGGATAATATCCAAGGTCTACCCTTTCAAAAAGCATGCCCGGGGTGGCTGGGCCATCCCGGGCATGATGTGTTCGCAAATGGTCGAACGCTAAATCGTTTGACTATTGGGCAAGCTTGAGCTTACACCATGCGATTTCATTATAGAGGTAGGCGCGGCGTGCATCATCCTCCGACAAATTACCCAGCTTCTCTTCAAAACCTTGAATATCAGCTTTAAGCTTGTCGGCATCGACGGTCGCCAAATCGCAAGCGCGCTCGGCGAGAACGGTCACGACATCGTCCGCAACCTGGGCATAGCCGCCGGCCACGGCAAACGTGTGGTCGACAGTGCCCATGGCCTTATCGGAAACGCGAACGTAACCGCGGTCGATCGTGCAGATCTCGCTGGAGTGAGCAGGCAGGACGCCAAACTCGCCATCCGTGGACGGAATCGACACAAACGCAGCGTCGCCCTCATAGGCGCAGCTCACGGGGCACACGATGCGGATACGCATAACCTACTTCTCCCCCATCTTGCGGGCGCGCTCGCGCACGTCCTCAATCGTGGAAGCATAGCGGAAAGCCTGCTCGGGCAGGTCATCGGCCTTGCCGTCGACAATCTCGGCGAAGGAGCGGACGGTATCCTCGACGCGGACGTAGACACCGGGGTTGCCGGTGAACTTCTCGGCGACGTGGAAGGACTGCGAGAGGAACTGCTGAATCTTACGGGCACGGTTGACCGTAAGGCGCTGCTCCTCGGACAGCTCGTCCATACCCAGAATGGCGATGATGTCCTGAAGGTCGGAGTACTCCTGCAGGAGCTCCTGGACCTTGACGGCGACACGGTAGTGCTCCTCGCCAACGATCGAGGGATCGAGAGCGTCGGAGGAAGACGCAAGCGGGTCGATAGCCGGAAACAGGCCGAGCGACGAAATGCTACGCGAAAGAACCGTGGTGGCATCGAGGTGAGTAAACGTCGTGGCAGGCGCCGGGTCGGTCAGGTCGTCTGCGGGGACGTAGACAGCCTGGACGGAGGTAATGGAGCCCGTCTTGGTCGAGGTAATGCGCTCCTGGAGGTCGCCCATCTCGGTTGCCAGCGTGGGCTGGTAACCAACGGCGGACGGCATACGGCCCAGCAGTGCGGAAACCTCGGAACCCGCCTGGGAGAAGCGGAAGATGTTGTCGATGAACAGCAGAACGTCCTGGCCGCGATCGCGGAAGTACTCAGCGGTGGTAAGGCCGGCCAGACCGATGCGCAGACGCGCTCCGGGCGGCTCGTTCATCTGACCATAGACCAAGCAGGTCTTGTCGATAACGCCAGACTCGCTCATCTCGAGATAAAGGTCGGTGCCCTCGCGGGTACGCTCGCCGACGCCGGTGAACACCGAGGTGCCGCCGTGCTCCTGGGCGAGGTTGTTGATGAGCTCCTGAATCAGAACGGTCTTGCCGACGCCGGCGCCGCCGAACAGGCCGGTCTTGCCGCCACGGATGTAGGGCTCGAGCAGGTCGACGGCCTTGATGCCGGTCTCGAAGATCTCGGTCTTGGTGGTGAGCTCGTCAAAGCGGGGCGCTGCATGGTGGATGGGGTAGAACTCCTCCACCTCGGGCATGGGCTTGCCGTCGACGGGCTTGCCCATGACGTTCCAAATGCGACCGAGCGTCTTGGGACCAACGGGCATCTTCATGGGCTCACCGGTATCGGTGGCGATGAGGCCGCGCTGCAGGCCGTCGGTCGAGGACATGGCGACCGTGCGGACGACGCCGCCCGGAAGCTGGCTCTCGACCTCGAGGATCGTGCTCAGATGACCGATCGGGGTCTCGGCCTCGACCGTGAGCGCGTTGTAGATCGGGGGCACCGCGCCGTCAAACTTGACGTCGACGACAGGGCCGATGATTCGCACGATGCGACCATCACCGGCAGTCGTCTTCTTGGTGGCTTCCTCGACCGCAAGCTTTACGGTGTTATTAGCCATTACTGTTCCTCCAATGCTGAGGCTCCGCCGACGATCTCGTTAATCTCGGTCGTGATCGAAGCCTGGCGCACGCGACTATACGTGCGGGTAAGGGTCGAGATGATCGCGGTGGCGTTTTCCGTCGCGGAGTGCATGGCCTTGCGGCGTGCACCCTGCTCGGCAGCCGCCGAATCGATCAGGGCCTGGTAGATGACCGTCAGGATATAAGACGGCACAAGCTTGCCGAGAACATGCTCGGGAGAGGGCACGAACTCGAACGTGGACGAGATGCGCTTAGGGGCGTCGGTCTCGTTCTTACGCGGACCGTGGGCCATAGCGATCATCTCGGGGTCGAGCGGCAACAGATGCTCGACGCGAAGCTCCTGATCCACGCGGTTCTTGGCGTGGTGGTAGACAAGCTCGACACGGTCAAGCTCACCGGCACGATACGCATCGCAGATATGAGAGGAGATCATGCGGGCCTGATTGAAATCGGGCTCAGAGGAGTTGCCCTCAAAGTGCATGACGACGTTTGCGCGGTCACGGAAATACGTGGCCGGCTTACGCCCGCACGCGATGATCTCGCACTCGATGCCGTCGTTCGCCCAAGAAGCGGCGAGCTTTTCGGCCGTGCGCTCCACCGTCGTATTGAAACCGCCGGCAAGGCCGCGGTCCGAGGCAATAACGACAATCAGGCCATGCTTGACGCTCTCATGCTTCTGCAGCATGGGATCGGTGCCCGAACAGGAGGCGTCGCCGGCGACCGTCAACATGACGTCGGTCAGCGCCTCCTTATAGGGCTCGGCCTGCTTGGAGCGATCGAGGGCACGACGGATCTTGGCCGTAGAGACCATCTCCATCGTGCGCGTGATCTGCTTGGTCGTGGTAACCGAGGAGATTCGCTTCTTAATGTCGCGAAGGTTGGCCATGGGGCTTAGTTCTCCTCTGATCCAGAAACATCCGAATGGTGCTTGGCCATGAACTGCTGCTTGAAGTCGCCGATGACGCGCAAGAGCTCAGCCTTGGTGTCATCATCGATCTTCTTGGCGCGAACCTTGTCGAGCAGCGAACCAAAGCCATTGTCCATGTACTCGATGAGCTCGGCACGGAAGGGCAGCACGTCGGCGATCTCCAGGTCATCCAGGAAGCCCTCGTTGCCAGCGAACAGCGTAACGATCTGCTCGCCAACCTCAAACGGCTTGTAACGCGGCTGCTTCAGGAGCTCGGTCATGCGAGCACCATGGGTCAGCTGCTTCTGAGTAGCCTCGTCGAGGTCGGAGCCGAACTGCGTAAAGCCAGCGAGCTCCTGGTACGAAGCGAGGTCCAGGCGAAGGTTGCCGGCAACCTGCTTCATAGCCTTGGTCTGCGCATCGCCACCGACGCGGGACACGGAGATGCCCACGTCGACTGCCGGGCGCTGACCCTGGAAGAAGAGCTCGGACTGCAGGTAGATCTGACCATCGGTAATGGAAATGACGTTGGTCGGAATGTAGGCCGAGACGTCGCCGTCCTGGGTCTCGATGATCGGCAGTGCCGTCATGGAGCCGTAACCGTTCTTCTTGGACATCTTGACGGCACGCTCGAGCAGACGAGAGTGCAGGTAGAAGATGTCGCCAGGATAGGCCTCGCGTCCGGGCGGACGATGCAGCGTCAGCGACATCTGACGGTAGGCCACAGCCTGCTTGGACAGGTCGTCGTAGATGACGAGCACGTGGCCGCCGGGGTTGGTCTCGCTGGCGGGCTTGCCGTCCTCGCCATTGTACATGAAGAACTCGCCGATAGCGGCACCGGCCATAGGCGCGATGTACTGCATAGGGGCGGAATCGGCAGCGGTGGCCGAAACGATGATGGTGTAGTCGAGCGCACCGTGCTGAGCGAGGGTCTCGCGGATGTTGGCAACCGTGGAGGCCTTCTGGCCGATGGCGACATAGATGCAGACCATGCCCTTGCCGCGCTGGTTGAGGATAGCGTCGATGGCGATGGCGGTCTTACCGGTCTTACGGTCGCCGATGATGAGCTCACGCTGACCGCGGCCAATAGGCACCATGGAGTCGATAGCGAGCAGACCGGTCTGAACCGGCTCGCACACCGGGGTACGATCGATGACGCCGGGAGCCTTGAACTCGATGGGGCGACGGTGCGTGGCGACGATGTCGCCCAGGCCGTCGATGGGCTGGCCGAGCGGATTGACGACGCGGCCGAGCATGGCACGGCTCACGGGGATATCCATAATGCGGCCAGTGGTGCGGCACTCGTCGCCTTCCTTGATGGAGTCGACGGCACCGAACAGAACGGCGCCGACCTCGTCACGGTCAAGGTTCTGGGCAAGGCCGAAGACGGTCTCACCGGTATCGGAGCTCTTGAACTCCAGAAGCTCGCCTGCCATGGCGCTCTTGAGGCCGGAGACGCGCGCGATGCCGTCGCCTACCTCGTCGACCGTTGAAACCTCATGCGTATCGACCGTCGCGGAGAGGCTCGTGAGCTGCTCCTGCAGTTTCTTGGCGATATCCTGGGCATTGAGGGTTTCGGACATTAGGCTTCACCTCCGTACGAATTAGCAGAGTTTGCGAGGGTCTCCTGCGCGATGCGCAGCTGCGTCTTGACGGAAATGTCACGACGCTCGCCGCGGGCCTCGAGCACCAGGCCGCCCACGATAGACGGGTCAACCTGCTCGATAAGGAATACCTTGCGGCCGAAGTCCTGCTCGCATTTCTTAGTGATGGTTTGACGCAGCTCGTCGTCGAGCGGGATCGCCGTGGTGACGGTCACGCCCACTACATCCTCGTCTTCCTCGGCAACATACTTAAAGGCAGCTGCCACCTTGGGAAGAAGGTCGAGCTGGTCGCGCTTGGACATGGTGTCGAGCACGGCGATGATCTCGGGGCTGGCAGAAGCCAAGCGCTCGATCATCTCGAGGTCCTCGAACACATGGTTCTCGGCCTTAGCGGCTTCCAGAAGGGAGCGCGCGTAGGTCTCGAGCACCTTGTCCTGATAGCGGCTAGTCGGCATTCAGGCTACCTGCTTCCTGGATGTAGCGCTCGATGAGCTTCTTCTGCTCGGCATCGTCCTCGAGTGCCTCGCCCACGATCTTGGTGGCGACGGCAACGGACAGGTCGGCGATGGAGCTCGCGGCACCGGCGTAAATGGACTTGCGCTCGTCCTCGACGGTCGTATGGGCCTTGGCGATGATCTCCTCGGCCTCCTTGTGAGCAGCCTCGATGATACGGGCGCGCTCGGACTCGGCGTCCTTACGGGCCTCGAGAACGATGTCGGCAGCCTGACGACGGGCGTCGGTGACGATCGAGTCGGACTCAGCGCGCTTGGCGATAGCCTCCTGCTTGGTCTTCTCGGCCTCGTCGAGGCTCTCCTCGATCTTCTTGCCGCGCTCCTCCATGGTTTTCATGATGCCCGGCAGGGCGACCTTGGCCAGCACGATCCAGATAATCAGGAAGGCGATAAGCGCCGGGATGAACTCCGCCATCTTAGGGATGAGGATGTCCGCACCGGCAGCGCCGTCCTCGGCGAACGCGGAAACCGGCATGAGCAGCGCGGCCGCGGACGCGGAGAGTGCGATCGCGCTCTTCTGGGATGAAAGATTCATACTTGACGCTCCGTGCTATTTAACGATCAGCGCGACAACGAAGCCGATCAGAGCCAGAGCCTCGCCGAAGGCGGAGCCCATAATGAAGACGGTGAACACGCGGCCCTGGACCTCAGGCTGACGGGCCATAGCACCCGTAGCACCCAGAGCAGACAGGCCGATAGCAAGACCAGCGCCGATAACACCGAGACCGTAACCGATAACTCCCACGATTCCTCCTTTGTCGTGCGTGTCTTATTTCACGCAGGATAACCTTTTTATAACTGCCGGGCTCCATGGGTACGGGCACCGGCGGTTTAACGAATTGCCTTACCTTTAAGGCGCGAACGGAAGACTACTCCTCCTCCGCGACCTCCTCTGCCTCGGAGACATACACGGCGGTAAGGACCGTGAAGACGTAAGCCTGGATGGCGCCGACCACAAGCTCGATCGCATAGATCAGGATGAGGATGGCAAGCCAGGCCAGCGAAGGCAGGGCGCCAACGGCGTGGGCCGCGGAAACCTGCTGAAGCAGCGGCTGCATGAACATGCTCGCCATGATGGCGAACGAGCCCATGACCACGTGTCCTGCGAACATGTTGCAGAACAGACGGACGGCGAGCGTGATGAGGCGCAGGAAGGTCGAGAAAAGCTCGACGACCCACACGAGCACGTTCATCGGGAAGCTCACGCCCTGCGGGGCGAGGCTCTTGATGTAGCCGATCACGCCGTGAGCCTTGCATCCGTAGTAGATGAAGTACACGAAGGCGAAAATGGCGAGTGCGGCGGTGGAGCCGATTGCGCCGGTGCCGGGCTTCATTCCCGGAATCAGGCCGATCATGTTATTGATCAGGATGAACAGGAAAAGCGAGCACAGGAACGGGAAGTGCTTCTTCCAGTTCTCACCCACGACACCCTTGCCGATATCGTTCTCGACGTACTCGATGATGTACTCGAAACCGTTGACGAAGAAGCCCTTGGGAACCAGGGTCTGCTTCTTCTTGAACACGGCCAGGACGATCAGGAGCACGATCGTGGAGACGATCAGCCAAAACGAGTACTGCGTGATGCCGCAGCTCAGATCGCCCACGACAGGGGTGGAGCTGAACTCGCTGACCAGATGATTAATCTCATCAGGCAGCTTTTCAAAAATTTCCACGACTTACCTTTCGACCTCATGAGGATCTCGCAGCGCCTTGGCGACACGAACCGCGCAGGCGGCCATAAAGGCCACGAAGCCGATCGCCTCGCCCAGGAGGAACATGCGAAATGCCTCTCCGAACAACACAAACACAACCAAGGTAAAGACGAGCAGGGCGATTGCCGAGACCGCCAGACTCACCATACCCTTGAGCATGTCCGCATTCTGTTTATCGTCAAGAACCGGCTTGAGCGTAAAGACAAAGGGAAGGAAGGCAATTGCGCCCGCGATGGCGCCTGCAACGATAGCGAGCAGATCGGCTATCTGAAACACTGGCGTCCTCACTTTCCTTTTTAACGCTTCACAGAACAGTTCCCGCCAAACATTGGTGACTATTGTACGAGCCAATCGCTAAAGTACAACCGAAAAAGCATCGGTTAATACGCACCTGTTCGTTTTCTTAAGACCTTCTTTATGCCGCAGGTACGGTAATACGTTTTTCTCGAACCCTGCAGGGCAAAACGTCCGTTAACAGGAGTGCGCGCGGTCGCCTTTTGTTCGTCCGCGCGCACCGTTTCTTCGTATTTGCAGCCGCGGCCGTTTAGCCCAGCGACTAGAGCGTGCCGTAGATGCGGTCGCCGGCGTCGCCGAGGCCGGGAACGATGTAGGCAGCCTCGTTGAGATGGTCGTCGATGGCGCAGGTATAGATATGCACATCTGGGTCCTTCTCGGTCAGCGACTTGAGGCCCTCGGGGGCCGCGACGATGCACAGCATGCGGATGTCCTTGACACCGCGCTCGCGCAGGTAGCTGATGGCCATCTCGGCCGAACCGCCCGTGGCAAGCATGGGGTCGACAACCAGGCAGATGCGCTGGTCGATATCCTTGGGCATCTTGCAGTAATACTCGTGCGGCTCGTGGGTGACCTCGTCGCGCTCCATGCCGATGTGACCCACGCGAGCGGAGGGCACCAGGTCGAGGATGCCGTCGACCATGCCAAGGCCCGCACGCAGGATGGGCACGATGGCGAGTTTCTTGCCGGCAAGCTGTTTGAACGTGGCGGTAGTGATGGGGGTCTCGACCTCGACGTCTTCCATAGGCAGGTCGCGCATGGCCTCGTAGCCGTCAAAAAGCGCGAGTTCGCGCACGAGCTGGCGGAACTGGTTGGTGCCGGTGTTTTTGTCGCGCAGGATCGACAGCTTGTGCTGGACGAGCGGGTGATCGACAAGCGTCACACGGGACGCATCGTAGGTGACGGTCATGGATTGATTGCCCCTTTCGTTGCGGCCGCAAAACGGCCTTGCTGACAAGGCGCGCAGCAATGTTGCCGCCGCACGCCATGCATTAGTTTAGCGGTTTGTTGTATCGAGCAGCCCATCGCAGCCCTACTGTGAGGTGCTGAGCGAGCGCCTGACTGCATCACGCCAGCCCGCAAGGTTTTGCTCGCGGCGCTCGGCGGACATGTGGGGAAGGAAGGTCCTAACGATCTGGGCATTTTGCTCCAGCTCTTCCAGGTCTTCCCAATAGCCGACGGCAAGACCCGCCAAGTACGCGGCACCGATTGCCGTGGTCTCCACCGTCTCGCATTGCAGCACGGGGATATCCAGCAGGTCGGCCTGGAATTGCATGATGAACTCGTTGCGCGAGGCACCGCCATCGACAGACAGGCGCTCAATCGAAAGCCCCACGTCCTGCTCCATGGCGCGCAGCACGTCGTAGCTCTGATATGCCATGGATTCGCAGGCGGCACGTACGATGGTCGCACGGCTCGAGGCGCCGGTCAGACCGCACACGATACCGCGAGCATGCGGGTCCCACCAGGGAGCACCCAAACCCGCAAAGGCCGGAACGAAGTAGCAGCCCTCGTTGTCGCTAATCGAAGCGGCGAGTTGTGCCGACTCGCTCACGCTCGAGATGATGCCCATGTTGTTGCGAAGCCAGTTCATCGTTGAGCCGGCGGCAAAAATAGAGCCCTCGAGCGCATAGCTGACTTTGCCGTCCGCAGCGATACCGATGGTGGAGACCAGGCCATTCTTGGATTCGACGATCTCGTCGCCGGTGTTCATGAGCATAAAGCAACCCGTGCCATAGGTGTTTTTGGTCTGGCCGGGACGGAAACAGCAGTGGCCGAACAGCGACGCCTGTTGGTCACCCGCCACGCCCATGATGGGCGGCATGTTGGTCATGATGTCGCTCGCGACGCGGCCGTAGTCGCCCGAGCTCCAGCGAACCTCGGGCATCATGGAACGTGGAACGTCAAAGAGTGCCAGCAGGTCGTCGTCCCAATCGAGCGTATGGATATTAAAGAGTGCCGTGCGGCTGGCATTGGTGTAGTCGGTGGCAAAGACCTGGCCGCCGGTGAGGTTGTAGATGAGCCAGGTGTCGATGGTGCCAAACATGAGGTCGCCCGCCGCCGCGCTTTCGCGTGCGCCGTCGACGTTGTCGAGAATCCACTGCACCTTGGAGGCCGAGAAATACGGGTCGAGCGTGAGTCCCGTGCGGGAGCGCACCAGCCCTTCTGCGCCCTGCTCGACAAGCTCGTCGATCAGAGGTGCGGTACGGCGGCACTGCCATACGATAGCGTTATAGATCGGCTGACCGCTCACGCGATCCCAGACCACCGTGGTCTCGCGCTGGTTGGAGATGCCGATGGCAGCAATGCGGTCGGAGTGGATACCGCTCTTAAACTGGACTTCCATCATGACGGCGATCTGGCTAGCAAGGACCGCCATGGGGTCTTGCTCCACCCAGCCGGGACGCGGGAAGCTGGTTTTGACGCTGCGACGTGCCTGCGCGACGATGCATCCGTACTCGTCGACGATGGTCGCAAGTACCGAGGTGGTGCCGCAGTCGAGCGCCATGATGTAGGAACCGCCAAAGTCAAACGAGGCATCTTCCATGCCCAGGCTGCCCAGATTCAACGACATCGCTTAAACCTTTCTATTGCATCGGGTCGGACAGGACCCGTTCGATCTCTGATGCGGGAAGTGCGCCTTGGCGCAGGAGCTGGAGCTCGCCGTGCTGAAACGACACGATGGTCGAGGCGTCGCGACACGGGGTCTCACCGGCGTCGACGGCAACATCGACCCCCTCCAGGATGCGACCCTCCACCGTGATAAAACTTGCCGGCGCGGGCGCGCCATGCGTGTTGGCGCTGGTGCAGGCAAGGGGGCTGCCACAGGCGCGAATGAGCGCCTGCACCACGGGCGAGGCCGAAGCGCGAAGTGCCACCGTGTCGTCGGCAGCGCGCATAAAGGTCGGCACGCAGGGGGCTGCCTTGACCACGATAGTCAGGGCTCCCGGCCAGCATCGTCGCGCGAGTATGCGGGCATCTTCCGGGATATCCACGCCATAGCGGTCGAGTGCTTCGACGCCATCGACCAGCCAAGCGACGGTTTGCGTGAGTTCACGTTGCTTGAGAGTGAAGATACGGCGATAGCCGGTGCCGAGCGCAGGAACTGCGGCGCCATTGACGGCAGCCTGCGGATCGCGCGGCCACGATGGGAATTCGCTTGTATCTTGGGGCACGGCGTCCGAGAAGGCGTTGACTGCCACGGCGACACCGTAGACGGTCTCGGTCGGGATCAAAGCCAGGCCGCCGCGGCCGAGCACCTCGGCCGTGCGCTCGACGGCAAGCCGATGCGGCTCGCGCGTTCCCTCGTATACCCGATAGACCGTCTGCATGTGTATGCCAGCCCCTTACGCTCTGGTGCAAGTTTGTTTACTGTGGGGCATTCTCGCACGAAACGTTCAACCTATTTGCCCAGAGCGCATGTTGGTTTGGTGAGCGGCTCTAGTAGTCGGTGAAAGTGAGGGGGTTATTGGACGGCTACGAACTTCTTTGGCCTGCCGGCGTGGCGTTCTTGGGCGGCGTAGCGCTCGATGCTGTCTATCGTTATCATCCGACGGCCGTCGACGAGTTCAACATCGAGCTTTCCGGCTTTGACCAGCGCGGTAATCCGCGGAGCGGAGACTTTGAGGTCCAGCGCTGCGTCTTTAAATGTTCGGCACGCCGCTTCCCGAGCGTCCTCGTGGTCGATTTCGACTGAAAGGGCCACGACCTCGGCCGAGCGTTCATACCCTGCCGGAGCCAAACCGTTGTTGAGGTCGTCGGCCAAAAACGCCATCAGTGCCTCGGTGGCATGGGCAATCGCTTCTTCGCGCGTATCGCCATCGGCAAAGGCGCCGGGAATCTGCGGGAAGCTGGCGCAGTAACCGTCGTCTTCCTTTATGAGAACGCAGTCATAGGTAAATCGCTGCCTCATTTTGCCTCCAACTACCATTCAGCTTGGCGACGAATACTTGCCCACATGCCCTTCTTTGGTCGGTCACCACCAGAGCCGTTCACGGTGACAACACGGTCACCAGAAACATACTTAGCATGACTACCGACTTGCGCGACCTTCACGAATCCATCGTGCTTGAGTAGGGCAATGATTTCTCGAAAGGTAGGAGGTTGCATGGGCCGACCTCTTTCAGCCGTCCTAATTATAAACTACTTTATAATTTTTGCTAACCAGTTAATAAATATTACTGGCGCTGTTTGGGCTCGGTGACGATGGCTCGGACGATGCGGGGGCGATCGGTAAGGTCGCGGACGATGCGCACGTCCGAAAGACCCGCCTGGCGGCAGAGCTCGGCGGCGGCGTCGAGGGCGCCTTCGTAGAGCTCGCAGGCAAACAGGCCGCCGGCGCGCAGCATATAGGGCGCCGCGTTGAGCAGGCGACGGAAAATATCGAGGCCGTCGGCACCGCCCTCGAGCGCCAGGTCGGGCTCAAAGTCCTTTACTTCGTGCGGCAGTGAGCGCATGACGTCGGTCGGGATGTAAGGCGGGTTGGAGACGAGCACGTCGAACGTACCCCATTCCTCGCGGGGGATAGAGCTCACCAGGTTCGTGAGGCTGAAGGCGACCTCATCGGACGTGAGCCCGAGCGCGTCGCGGTTTTTGGTAGCAAGGTCGATGGCGCGCGGCTCGATATCGGTAGCAGTGCAGGTGACGTGGCCGCGGCGCTCCCAGGCAAGGGAGAGCGAGATGCAGCCCGTGCCGCAGCCGACCTCGAGAACGCGGGCGACGCGGGGGTCGGCGGCATCGACCGCGGCATCCTGCGCCGGGGTCGTCTCCTGGTCGGCACCTTCGATGGCGATGCCGTATTCGTCGAGCTCGGGCTCAGCGAGCTCTTCAGCTTCCGCAGCTTCGGCCTCCTCGGCCTGCGCAGCGGCTTCCTCGGCCTCGCGATCAGCCAGTTCCTCGGCATAGGCGCGACTGCCCAGCACATCGCCACCCAGCGCCGCCTCGTCGGCAGCCGTCAAGTTTTCGGCACGGCGCTCGGCTGTCGCTCGCTCGTCGGCCAATGCAGCTTCGGCCTTGCGCGCCTGCTCGACCTCGTCGTTCCAGGGCAGCTCAGCGCGCTGGCGGGTGGCAGCCTCGGGGCTCAGTACCTCGGCATCCAGATAATTGAGGACTTCCTCGACGAGCATCTCGGTCTCGGGACGCGGAATGAGTACGCCAGGGGCGCACGCGACGTCGATCATGCGGAACTGCGTGCTGCCGGTGATGTATTGCAGCGGCTCGCCCTTGGCGCGACGGACGACGGCCGCATGCATGGTCTCGAGCTGGGTCGCGTCAAGCATCTCGTCCATGCGCATATATAAGTCGATGCGTGCCAGACCCGTGGCAGCGCAGAGCAGCCACTCAGCAGAAAGACGGGGGTGCTCCTCGCCGCGCTCGGCCAGGTACTCCTTGGTCCACTCGAGACAACGCTTGATGGTCCAGATCTCGTTTGCCATGGGGCCCTCCCCTCTTAAGCGCCGGGCGGCGCGCGAATGTCGGAGCAGATTGTAAGCGAGGCCAGCGCTTGGCAAGGGACGATTGAAGGCGATTATCGAGAATCAGCCCAGAATTTTGCTTGGATCGCAATCGAAATGTTCATTCGTCGACGTCTAAATCTGCATCCGTCAAGCTTTTGGCAAGGTTGCCCCAAAACTGACCAATATCTAACCAAGAACTTGCCAAATCACTTGACGCGCGACCCATCAAAAATCGCTCCGCGACTTCTTGAACGATATTTTGAGCAATATTTTCGATAGCGGACTTATGCCGTCAATTACCTTAAGCAGGTAAGCAGCTCAAATGACATCACAGCCGACTGAATAAAATATCAAGGCAATGTCACCAATGACTCCCTACGGATCATTTGACAACCAAGGAAACGCCGATGTTTTGGCAATGTCAGCGAGCGACGTCCAGAGCGAACAAGTTGGCATGAAAAAGGCAAGGCATAGACCTTCTGGTCATGCCTTGCCTTTTGAATGACAAATTGTCGCTCTGGGCGGCGCGCAGCGTCGAGCAGTTACGGCGTTTGGTAAAACGCCGTAACTTAAACAGCTTGTGCCAGCTTCTCGGCTCGCTCGGCGGCGGCGAGTGCCTCGATGACGGTGCCGAGCTGGTCGCCCAGGAGGACGCCGTTGTAGGTGGAGTTGAAACCGATACGGTGGTCGGTCACGCGGTCCTGGGGCTGGTTGTAGGTGCGAATCTTCTCGGAACGATTGCCGTGGCCGATCTGGCTCTGGCGCTCGGCACCGAGCTCTGCCTGCTGCTTCTCGAGCTCCATCTCGTACAGACGGGCGCGCAGCATCTGCATGCAGACTTCGCGGTTCTGGATCTGGGAGCGCTGTTCCTGCGACTGCACCACGGTGTTGGTGGGCAGGTGGGTGATGCGCACGGCGGAGTAGGTGGTGTTAACGCACTGACCGCCAGGGCCGGAGGCGCAGTAGGTGTCGATGCGCAGGTCAGACTGGTTGATCTGGACGTCAATCTCCTCGGCCTCGGGAAGCACGGCGACGGTTGCCGTGGAGGTCTGGATGCGACCCTGGGACTCGGTCTTGGGGACGCGCTGGACGCGATGCACGCCGGACTCGTACTTCATGACGGAGTAGACGCGGTCACCCTCGACCTTGAACTCGATGGACTTAAAGCCGCCGGCCTCGCTGGGGCTGGAGTCGAGCACGGTGGTCTTCCAGCCGCGCGACTCGCAGAAGCGCTGGTACATCTTGTACAGATCACCGGCAAAGATGGCCGCCTCGTCGCCACCGGCGGCGGAGCGAATCTCGACGATGGTGTTCTTGTCGTCATTGGGGTCGCTTGGGATGAGCATGTACTTAATGTCTTCCTCGAGCTGGGGAAGCTTGGCCTCGTTTTCGGAGATGTCCATCTGGAGCATCTCCTTCTCATCGGCATCGGTAGTATCGTGGAGCATTTCCTTGGCAGCCTCGATGTCATCGAGCGCGCCGATGTACTCGCGCGAGGCGGCGATGAGGTCAGACTGGTGCGCGTACTCCTTGTTGAGACGCGTGAACTCCTTAATATCGGAGGCGACGGCCGGGTCGGAGAGCTTCTTCTCGAGTTCCTCGTAGGCCTTGATAATCTTTTCGAGCTTGTCGCGCATGGCGGGACTCCTTTATATGCGTGAAGGTGAAAATCGGCAGAGTTGATGGGGCGCGCGGCGCCACTGCGGGGGTAAGCCCGGCTAGAACATGTCGATCTTCAGATACATGCGCATCCCTTCGCGTATGGGGTACATAGTTGCGGTCTAACCCATACATGATAGCGTGCGCAGGCAAACCTGCATATAACCCGCACGGAATGAGCGGACGTAGCCGTTGGGGACGTTCCTTAACGGCTAGTCGTTTAAGAACGTTCCCAACGGCCAACAAAGGGACTGTCGCTTTGTCGAATTCAAGAGCGTTTGGAGCAGGGAGATGAGAAAACGGATGCCCTGGAGGTAGGCTCGGCGGGTGATGCGCTCGTTGGTACCGTGGACACCGCGCTCGCACTCGTCATCGTCGACCACAAAGGCCGAGAAGCGAATGCACTCAGGGCAAATGTGCTGGTAGTTGGCAGCGTCGGTCGCACCGATCACGGTTGAGGGGACGATGCTGACAGGAACCCCACCCGCCGCCGATGATCCGTTTTCCTCCGTCCCCAAAGGCTCACGGAAATAGTGGGCGGCGATGGCACGGACGGCCTCGAGCCCCGGCCCGCCGACACGCGGAGACGGCGAAGGCTCGGAGCTGCCGGGGCCGAGTTCGACCTCCACGCGCCCGGCAAGGCCCGCCGCGGCAACGGCCTCGCGGCAGCGAGCAGCGACATCGGCCACGCTCGTGCCCTCGAGCATGCGGAAGTTGATGTTGGCCCACATATCCTGCGGCATTACGTTGGCGCCGGTGCTGCCACCCTCGATCTGCGTGGGCGCGCAGGTAGTCGTCACCAGCGGATAGAGCTTTTTGCTGGCGAGGCAATCACGGACAATGGCGTCCCCGTTGGCGGCAATTTCATCGGCCGTGTAGAGCCCCAACTCGACGAGTTGGGCGGCAAGCGGATCGGTCACGCGCGTCGGCCACTCGATATCGCAGATTGCGGTGATGGCACGGCTGAGCACCTCAAGCGACGTGTCGCCGTAGGGGTTGGAAGAATGCCCGCCCGCGCTCTTTGTCTTGAGCACAATGTCGGCATAACCTTTCTCAGCCAGGTCGGCGTGCATGAGCCAACCCTCGCCCGCGCTATACTCGGCAGCCGGAACGATGCGGTAGTCACCCTCGTCGATCAGGTACTCAAGCTCAATGCCGCGCCCCTTGAGCGCACGGCCGATGGCGCCTGCTCCGTACTGCGTAGTCTCCTCGTCCTGGCCAAAGGCCAGGAGCAGCGTGCGCTCGTGCTGCCAACCGTGCGCCAGCGCATACTCGACAGCCTCGAGAATGCCTGCGACCTGATCCTTCATGTCGATCGCGCCGCGGCCCCAGATGTAGGTGTCGTCCACGTGCCCGCTAAAGGGGGCATGTGTCCAGTCGGCCTCGGTATCCGGCACCACGGGGACCACGTCCATGTGGCCCATGAGCATGACGGGTTTGAGGGCGGGGTCGGAACCGCCAAGCGTCACCAGCAGCGAATGATCGATAAGCTCGACCTCGCCCGCCGCAAACACGCGCGGCCAGGCCTGCTGCATATAGGCGCGCAGGTCATCGAAGGGCTGCCAGTCCACCGCCTCGGCATCCATGCTCGAGACGGTCGGAAACGACAGCACGCGGCCCAGGCGCTCGCACGCGCTGGCCTCGTCCAGATCGGCAAAATCGTCCTCATGCGCAAAGAAGCGCCAAACCTCGGCCATGACATCCTTTCGATTGTGACGACAAAGGCCGCCCCACGGGAGCGGCCCTGCAACGTAAGCGTTTGCGCCGGTTATTTGTCTTCGAGATAGCGAGAGAGGAACTCGCGAGTGCGCTGGTGTTTGGGGTTGCCGAAGAGCTCGGCCGGCGCGGCGTCCTCGAGCACCACGCCCTTGTCCATAAAGACCACGCGGTCGGACACCGTGCGGGCAAAGGCCATCTCGTGCGTGACGACAACCATGGTCATACCGTCGGCCGCGAGCTTGCGCATGACCTCGAGCACCTCTCCCACGATCTCGGGGTCGAGTGCGGAGGTCGGCTCGTCAAACAGCATGATCTGCGGATTCATGCACAGGGCACGGGCAATGGCCACGCGCTGTTTTTGACCACCGGACAGGCGGCCCACGGCGGCGTGCGCGAACTTTTCGAGTCCCACGCTCGCCAGATGCTCCGTCGCGACCTTTTCGGCCTCGGCCTTGCTCATCTTTTTGAGCATAACGGGCGCGAGCGTACAGTTGTCGAGCACGTCCATGTTGTTGAACAGGTTGAAGCCCTGGAACACCATGCCAATGTCCTCGCGCAGTTTATTGATGTTGCAGCGCTCGGCGGTAAGGTCTTGGCCGTGAAACCAGATGTGGCCCGCGTCCGGGGTCTCGAGCAGGTTAAGGCAGCGCAGAAACGTCGACTTGCCCGAGCCTGAGGCGCCGATGATGGTGACGACCTCGCCGGGATTGATGGACAGATCGATGCCCTTGAGCACCTCGAGTGAGCCAAAGCTCTTGCGCAGGCCCTCGACGCGGATAAGCGGCTCGCAAGCGTCTGCGACCGCGGAGTTATTCTGAGTCATGGTTGCTCCTCCTAATTAGAGCTCGGCAGCGTCTGGGGCGCCTCGGCACCCAGACGGCGACCAAAGGCCTCGAGCAGGCGGCCTGCCACGAACGTCAGGATCAGGTAGACCACGAGCGCTACGCAGTAGACCTCCATCTGGCGGTAGTACACGCCGGCGACGGTGGTGGTGGCGTACATGAGGTCGAACACGCCGATGACCGAGAGCACCGACGAGTCCTTGATGTTGATGATGAGCTCGTTGGTGAGCGCCGGGATCGCGTTTTTAATGCCCTGGGGAAACACGACTTTGCGCATGGCCTGCCACTGCGACAGACCCAGCGAGCGCGCCGCCTCGGCCTGACCGGGGTCGATCGACTCGATGCCGCCGCGCAGGACCTCCATCATGTAGGCAGTAGAGTTGAGCGAGATGGTGACGAGGCCCGCGGTAAAGGTACTCCAGATCTGGTTGGCCTGGGCGGTCTCGAAGCCCATGCTGCGCAGAACGGTAAAGCCCGCGTAATAGATGAGCAAGCCCTGGACCATCATGGGCGTGCCGCGCACGACGGTGGAATAGACGGTCGCAAAGCCTCGGCCAATGCTCTTAAAGAAACGCACCAAGTCGTTGTCGACGCGGTCGAAGGTCTGGGTGCGCAAGAACACAAAGAGCAGCGCCAAAAAGAAGGCGATGACCGTGCCGAAGGTGGCAAGCGCGATGGTGATCTCGATGCCGCGGATAAAGAAGTCGCTGCTCTTGTAGGTCATGTAGACCAAGCTCGACAGAAAGTCGCTGGGATTGGAGTCCGAGACAATGCTCACCTGCACCAAGTCGATAAACGACATGACGCAACGGTCGATAAAGAAGATCGCCGCGATGGCAACCACGACATAGCTGCCCAGGCGCGCGCTACGACGGAAGCGCTCAGATGCGAACGGCGACTTTTGGCGATAGTCATTCCAATGCATGAGCTTGGTGACGAGCGCTGCCGCCGATACGACAATCCAAGCCCACAGAATCGCCCAGAGGCAGTCCTGGAACACACCCGTGGGCGCCAAGAAGCTCAGCGGCGTGGGGTTGCGCTGACTAAACGCCAGACCGAGCGCCGCGATGGCGCTCGTGCCTAGATACACATAACGGTGGTCGGCCTTGATAAAGGAGGCCAGACGATTGATAGCTTTCATGCTGCCTCCCTATGCCGGCTGACGGTCGAGGCACGCGTCCCACATCTGGTCGCGTTCCTCTTGGCTAACGCCCTTGAGCGTCTTATTGATAAGTTTGAGCAGCTTGTCCGAGCCCTTGCGGCAGCCGACGTTTGTCGTGACCTCCTGCTTAAAGCCCTCGCCCTCGGCAAAATGAACGGGGACGATACCCGGGTTTTGGGCCATATAGCCCTTCTCGTTCTCGGTGTTGTAGGTCACGGCGTCACAAGTGCCCTGCAGCAGGTTCGAGAACACCGTGGGCACCGAATCGACCGGATTTTTGTGGACGACGCCCGGGATCTCGTCGATGACGGTGTCAAGCATCGTGTCCTTTTGGCCGAGCACCGTGGCGCCGCTAAAGTCGCTGAGCTTGGTCGCGTTTTGGTAGGGCGAGCCCTCTTTTACGAACAGGCCAAAGTAGCCGATAAAGTACGGATCGGAAAAGCCGACGGACTCCTCGCGCTCGGGCGTGGCGCTCATGCCGGCAATGATGAGGTCGATCTGGCCATTGTTAAGTGAATCGATGAGGCCCGAGAAGCTCTGCTTGACGGCAACGGGCTCGCCGCCAAGGGCCTTGCAGACGATCTTGGCGATCTGCACGTCGTAGCCGTCGGCATAAGCGCCCTGCACGTTATCGATGGGGATGGTGTACTCACTGGCCTCGGATACCTGCCAGTTGTACGGGGCGTAGGCCGCCTCCATGCCGATGCGGATCTTGTCTTTGCCGATTACGGAATCGGACAGGTCGTCGCGACCGCCGCCCGTCGTGGGCTGAACCACCTTGAGCGTGGACGGGCGCTGGCAGCCGGCAAGCGCGCCGGCGACGACGGAAGCGCTCGCAGCGAGGGCGCCACCCAAGAAGATGCGACGACTGCACACCGGCTGGGCCTGCGCGTCGCGCTGTAGTCGAGGTTGCATCTGATGCCTTCCCTATTTTGCCTTACTGACAATAAGACAGGATATACGCCCGCAACCAGCAGCGCGGCATGTGCGCGAAAAATTAATAGACACACGAGGACGATTGGCGCAAAGCAGCCTGTCCCCCCATGCACCGCTTGGCATAAAAAAGCAAGGCATAGACCTTCTGGTCATGCCTTGCCTTTTGAATGACAAATTGTCGCTCTGGGCGGCGCGTAGCGTCGACCGGTCCGCCGTTCGCTAGAACGGCGGAACCTCTAGAGCAGGGTGACGCTAAAGCTGCGAACGTCCGTCTCGCCCGGCGCCAGCGCAATGGTGTTGACCTTGTGCTCGAAGACGTCGTCCTCGGTGTCCATCGTGGTGTGACCGGTCCAGGGCTCGAGCGCCACAAACGGGGCGTCGTTGGCGGCAGACCACACGCCGATGTACTTAAAGCCCTCAAAGTCGATCTTGACGCCGTGGCCCGACTTGCGACCGCGCAGCGTGAGCGTGGAGCCCGGGGTATCGGTGAACATGATGGCGTCGTTATCGAAGCTGCGGTGCGTGATGGGCAGCACGTCCGAGTTATCGGGCGCCTTGTAGCTGCCCTCGAACGTCATGAGGCCATCGGGCGTGATGATGGGAGCCTCGTTGGTCCAAGCCTCGGTAAATGCCAGCTCGTAGTCCTCGAATGCCTCGTCCTCGGCACCAGGAGCGGGCACGTTAAATGCGGGGTGACCGCCCACCGAGAACGGCAGGTCAACGTCGCCGGTGTTGGTGACGGTAAAGGTCTGCGTGAGCGTGGCGTCGCCGGTCAGAGCATAGGTCATGTTGAGCTTAAAGTGGAACGGGAAGGCCTTGAGCGACTCGGGCGTGTCGGCGATCTCGTAGGTGACAGACGAGCCGTCCTCGGAGACCTCGACCAGCTTGTGCTCGACGATGCGCGCGAGTCCGTGGCGCGGCATCTCGCAGGTGCCGGCCGCAGACGTTGCCGTGTTGTTGCGCAGCGAGCCCACAATGGGGAACAGGATGGGCGCATGCTTGCCCCAAAAGGCGGGGTCGCCCTGCCACAAGTACTCGTTGCCGTTGAGGGCAAGGCTCGTGAGCTGGGCGCCCATGGAATCGATGGCAGCGGTAAGGCCGCCGCGTTTGATGGTAGTGACGGTAGACATGCTACTTCCTCCAAAAGTAAACAACAGTGTCGAGGGCTATTGTCCCACTCTTGACGGCAAGGAGAAGCGACAGGCACAGTTATTGAACGATTGCGTAAAGGTCGAACCCGCCCTGCGGCGTGCTGTCGACCGTATCGGGCGCCTGCGAGTTAAAGCTCACGGGAACCATGCGCTTTGAGGCGCGGTAACGCGTGCCGTCGGTGGCGACGGGCGGCTCATCAACCGTGAGCTCGTAGTCGCCGGGCTTGAGCTCGATACCGTCACCTTCGGAATTGACGTATTGATACTCGTCGATTGCTTGTCCCCTGAGCGTGCGGCCCACAATATGGACGAGCATTTGGCTATCGCCGCGCGCGGTATCCCACGTCGCGCCGTCCTTAACCTCGACCGACACATGCACCGAGCGCGTGCGGCTGAGCGATTGCTCGACAGACATCTCGACCTTGGCGGCGTCTTTGCGCTGTTGCTCCACGTGGCTCCAGACATTTCCGATCGCCGAGCAAGCGATGACGCCGGCCATGAAGGCGATGAGGATGGGGCCGAGCGGTGAGCGGCGGACCGCGTCTTCCTCGCGAGCCAGGTTGGGGCGACGCGTGGGGGCGGGCGCCTGGGCACCCTGCGCGGGCACGTCGAGTATGCTGAAGGATGCCGTGCTGTCGGGGTCGATGGTGTGGCGCGGCTGCGGGGTCTTTGCCGGCGAGATGGACATGTCGGCTGGCTCACCCAGCGTGGCCGTGGCATCGGCCTTTGCCTCGTCGGCCTCGGCCTGGGCCCAAGCCTGTTCAAAGGTTAGGGGTTCGGCGGGGTCGGAATCGGCATCCGAGTCAAGCGCATCGCCAGCATCGGAGTCCACATCGGTCCCGTCGCTCAACTCATCACTTGGCAAGGGCTCGTCCCACACCTCATCCGGAGCCTCGCCCTCGCTGTACCACCATTCAAAGCTATCGATATCCATACGGGGCGCCCCCTTGGCCTCGCAAATAAACACTTGCTAGCCTTATACCCCCAGACGGCACGGCGGCTCGCCGGCACAGATAGGAAAACCATCACAACATTCGACGCTTTTCCTCGTTTTCGAGATTTTCATCGAATGTTGTGACGGTTTGGGCGGCAGCCATGCCGCGAATGTGACAAAGGGACTGTCCTCTTGTCACATCTGGAGGGCTACGGGGATTTGGATGCAGCAGAAGTCCTCTTGGTGGGACTCGTCGTAGCTGGTGGTATCGAGGTAGCAAAAATCGAAGGCATCGCCGATGGGCTGGAGTGCGTGCTCGTCCATGCGGGCCACGATGGCACGAATGCCCTCGGGTTCGTACGGCATGCCCCAGCGGCTCATGCACAGGTATGTGCCCTCGGGCAACACCTCGACGCCAATCTCTGCCAGCTCGGCAGGATCGCTCGGCAGCAGCTCCCCGGCACCGCGCGGCAGCACGGCAAAGGAGCCGGCACCGGCGATGGGGTCGTCGGAATGCAGCGCCTCGCGACGCAGCATGGCGCCCCAGCCGCGCATGGGACGCGTGCCCGTGAGCGCACGCATGCGCAGAATCGCGCGCATGAGCGTGGGGTGCAGCATCGAACGGCCGCGCTCGATATCGGCCGGGAACTCCTCAAAGACCACGAAGCGGCGCTCGAACTGCTTGAGCTCCGGTTTGCCCTCGCGCTCGCGCCAGTAAACCGCCTCGTCGTAAAAGCTCAGTCGCTCCTGCACGCTCGCACGCTCGGCTTTGAGCCCGGCAATCTGCCCATCGAGCGCCTGAACCCGCGAGCGCAGGTGATCGGTCATCTCGCCAATGTCGAACGTCGAGGTCAGGCGGTCAATCTCGTCGAGTTCGAGCCCTAGGTCGCGCAGCATGCAGATCAGACGCATGAGCGGGATCTGCGTGGGCGAATAGAAACGGTAGCCTTTTTCGTTAACCACGGCGGGCTTAAACAGGCCGATCTTGTCGTAGTAGATGAGCGTTTGGCGCGAAACGTTAAACAAGCTCGCCATCTCGCTAATCGCATACATACCCGTCTGCATAGGTCCTCCCGACACATCCTTTGACGCGAAAAGCCCGCCGCCCACAGGGGCAGCGGGTTCAAACACTCCTCGTATCCTACCCTAAAAGCGCCTATGACCAGCGCTTATAGTTTGCACATGACACGCCGACGGCCTCGAGCGCCTTGGCGGCGATGTGATGCACCGCATCGTCGAGCGTGGCGGGGCCGTTGTAAAACGTGAGCATGGGCGGCATGAGCATGACGCCCGGTACGCGCGCCAAGCGCGCCATGTTATCGACATGGATCGCACTGAAGGGCGTCTCGCGCACCATGAGTACCAGGCGGCGTTGCTCTTTCATCTGCACGTCGGCCGCACGCAGCAACAGGTTTTCGCTGTAACCGCTCGCAATGCCGGCGAGCGTCTTCATGGAGCAGGGCGCCACGATCATGCCGTCGACCGGATAGGTGCCGCTTGCGATGGCAGCGCCGATGTTCTTGTTGTCGTAGACCACATCGGCATGCGTGGCAAACTCGTCGAGCGTCATGCCGAGCTCCTGCTCGATGGTGATCTCTCCCCCGCGCGTGACGACAAGCGCCGATTCGGCGCCGGCCTGGCGCAGGCATTTGAGACACTCGAGGCCCAGCGCAGCGCCGCTGGCACCAGATACGCCAACGACAATGCGACGGGGACGGACAGAAGACTCAGGCATGACAACTCCTTACTTAGTTACTCGGCAGGGTTACTTACTAGAAAGCGAGCTCCGCGGCCCACTTGTCACGGTCGATCTCCATGAACTGCGAGCGGATGAAGTTCTTCTTGAGGTCGAACGGAACCGTGCAGTCGAAGATGGCCTTGCAGGCGATGCCGTGCTCGCGGATCGAAGGATCGAACGCGGGGTCGTTGGACGGGTCGAGCACGTGACAGTGGCAGCCGGGGATGGTGATGAGGTCCACGTCGGCCTGGAAGCGCGTGGTCATGGCCCACATCACGTCGCTCATGTCGAAGATGTCAACGTCTTCGTCAACCAGGATCACATGCTTGAGCTCGGAGAATGCCGAGAAGGCGAGCATGGCGGCGTTGCGCTGACGGCCCTCGTCATTTTTGCTCGACTTCTTGAACTGCATGATGGCAACGAACTTGCCGCCGCCGCAGGGGGCGGCGTGAACGTTGAGCAGGCGGCCCGGAATAGCGGTCTCGACCATCTTGTAGATGGAAGCCTCGGTGGGGATGCCCGCCATGGACACGTGCTCGTGCGAAGGGCCGATGCAGCTCTCCATGATGGGATTGACGCGTGTGGTGACGGCGGTGATCTTGATCACCGGGCAGACCTTGGCGCCACCGGTGTAGCCAGGGAACTCGGGCATGGCATAGCCGTGGCCGTTGACGTCCTCGTTGATGGTCTCGTCGTGCATGAGGTAGCCCTCGAGCACGTACTCGGCATTGGCGATGCACTTCTGCGGAACGGTGATGCAGTCGGCAAGCTCGACGGCGTGGCCGCGCAGGGCGCCGGCGATCTGCAGCTCGTTAAAGCCGAGCGGCGTGGTGGGAGCCTCGAAGCCGCAGCACATGTACACGGCGGGGTCCAAGCCGATGGAGATGGAGATGGGCATGTCCTCGCCGCGCTGGCAGTACTCGTCAAAAAAGGCGCCAAGGTGACGGCTGCCCGGGGTGATCCACATGGCGAGCTTGTCCTTGTCGACACAGGAGAAGCGGTGGATGGTCACGTCGGACTGGGAGCCGTCGGGGCTCGTGCCGTAGGCGAGGCCCATGGTGATGTAGGGGCCGCCGTCGACGGGCGTGTTGGTGGGAGCGGGGACGATCTTGCGCAGGTCAAAGCCCTCGTCGGTCGCCTTGTACACAACCTCCTGGCAGTCGATGTGCGCGCCCTCGGCGATCTGCTTGGGCGCGATCAGGTTCTCGAAGCGCTTGCCGATCTCGAGGCCTAGGTGCTCCTCGTCCAGGTCGAGCAGGGCGGCAACGCGCTTGCGGCTGGCAAGCATGCCGATGCAGACCTTGGCATCGTCAAAGCCCTTGACGTTGTTGAAGACCATCGCCGGACCCTCTTTGGTCGGACGCATAACGGTACCGCCGGCACCGACGTGGCGATAGACGCCCGAGACCTCGGCGTCCGGGTCGACCTGGGTGTCGGTCTCGAGCAGCTGGCCCGGCATCTCGCGCAAAAAGTCGAGCGCGGAGCGCAGGTCGTGGATCTGGGAAGCATCGGTGGTGGACATAGCGTACTCCTTTCGGGAGAGTGCCCGGCGGCGGGAGTGCCGCCGGGCTGGGTAACGTAGTGGGGCCGCGGCGCTCATAGATGAGGCGCTCGGCCACTCGCAGTTCGAGCACTCGGCTGCTTACAGCCCAAGCGCTCAACCGTTTACATCAGGCCAAAGAGGTGGAACCAGGCGGCCTCGACCAGCACGACGATAAAGACGACCGCAGTGAGGGGAATGCCCATGCGCATAGCCTCTTTGGAGGTGTAGCCGCCAGCGTCCTTGCCCTCGCCGATAAGGATCGGCAGGTTATGGAACGGCAGGATGTAGTGGATGTTGATGGACGTAAAGACGATGAGCGCCACGGCGAGCGGGCTCACGCTGGAGCCGGCCGCGAAGCTGATGAACGCCGGCACGCACACGCCGAGCACGGCCATGACCGAGCCCATGAACATGTGGATGACCATGGAGAGCGCGGCGACAAGCAGGGCGAACAGGAAGATGTTCTCGGGCACGGAGCTGGGGAGTACGACGTCGGCGATCCAGGCGTTCATGCCGGTGGCGCCGCCCACGGAACCCACGGCCATGGCGGCCGTCAGGAACATGAGGGACTTGATGTCGACAGCGTTCCAGCTGGCAGGAGTGAGAACCTCGCCGATGATGGGCATGGCGAGCGCGACACCGATGGCAAGTGTCACCCAGCCGATGTAATCGCCCGAGACGGTAAGCCACAGCGCGATGGCGATGACAAGCCACACGATGGTGCGAATCTCCTTGACGGAGAGCTTGCCGAGCGCGGCCTGCTTGGCCACGATCTGCTCGCGATCGTAAACGAGCTCCTTGCTGGGCTTAAAGAGGAAGAGGCCTAGGAACAGGGCGCACAGCAGCGCGACCAGCATGGGCACGCTCATGTACAGGAACCAGTCGACAAAGGACGGGCTCATGCCGCCGGCCTCGGCACTGTACTGCGCAACGAGCGGGTTGAGTGTGGAGTCGCCCGTCAGGAAGAACATAGAGCCCGGGGCGGCAGCGGCAAACACGAGGAAGCCGAGCTTGCCGCGGTCGTCGTCACCGTAGCCGGCGGACTCGGCGATGACCGAGACGACGGCGAGGATGAGGAAGGCGCGGGGGAACGGGTGCGGGATCAGCAGCGACAGCACAAAGGTGAGCGCGAAGATCGAGATGATGAGCGACTTGGCATCGCGCACGAACTTGAGCATAAACGCATAGGCGATGCGCTCGCCCAGGCCCGACTCCTTGACCGCGCTGGCGATGAGGTAGGCGCCGATGACGAGCCACATGGTGGCTTTGGTCCACGAGCTAAACGTGGAGGCGACCGTCGCCGAGATGCTCGCGGCGCCCGTGTCGTCCACGCACACCTTGAACAGAACGAGCAGCGCGCAGTAGAGCAGGCCCACAAAGCCCGGCTGTGCCACGCCACACGCCCAGAACACCACCGTGGCGAGCGTCAACGCCAGACAGGTCTGGGCGCCGACCGTGAGCTCGACCGTCGAGCTCAGCTCCGCCAAAGGAAGAAACTTCACCAGCAAAAAGACAACGATACCCAGCACAAAGCCAATTTCGCGCTTGGTGATCTTAAACGCCTTCTTTTCCGCTTCCATCTCCCCACCTTTCTTGTTGGGGGCACCCGGCGCCGCGGCGTGTGCCGCTACAGCAAAAGGGAGTGCCCGTTATTGGACACTCCCTACGTTGCGCTGTGTTGTTGCAATACAGTCAAGCGGGATTTTTTGGATGAGAAGCGATCCCCTGGACAAAAACCATCACATCATTCGACGCTTTTCCTCGCTTTCGAGATTTTCATCGAATGTTGTGACGGTTTGGATATGGCAAAGGGGCTGTACCTTTGTTACATAGCGAGGGCCGTACGGATGGATGGGTCGCTGAGGGCCTCGCGAAGCCAGGGGGCCAGCTGCTCGGGGCGACCCTGCAGGTAGCCGTCGAGCTCGGACGGGGCCACGCGGCGCACCTCCGAGATCTCCTCTTGGTTGATGCATAGCTCGCCCGGCTCAACATGGGCTGCGAACACCTCGCACCATTCGCACTCGCAGCGGCCGTCGCCGTGGTCCTCACGGTACACCACGTGTCCGAGGTGCTTGAGCTGATCGGGATCGCGCGTAATGCCAAGCTCTTCGTTGATGCGGCGCGCCGTGGCGGCCGCGACGTCTTCCCCGGGGAGCGGATGGCCGGCGCAGCTATCGGCCAGCACCCCGCCCCACAGGCGCTTGAGCGGACTACGGCGACAGAGCAGCAGACGCGCGTCTTCGCCCCGGCCCTCGACTAAAAGCGTCAGAAATGCCTGATGCAGGATGCCCTCGCCGGTATGGGCCTCGATGCGGTCGACGTGGCCGAGCACCTCGCCGGTCGCGGCATCGACCGCCACGACCTCGGCACCTGCGCCGCCCTCATCCCAGCCGGCGCGCAGAATGCGGGCTGCGGCCTCCTCGAGCGCGGCGATGAGCTCTTTGGTGGTGTCGAGCACGCGCTGCAGGTCGTCCCCGCTCGCCTGTTCAACATGAAAACCCGTGCTTGCAACTACCGGCACGCCAAAGCGCGTGGCCAGCGCCGCCGCGATATCGTGCGCCGGGATCTCGTCTCGATGGCACGGAACGGCCAGGATGCTCACGGTCGCCGTGCGACCGGGCTCAGGGCGCGGAATGGCCTGCGCCGTGGCGCCCAGGTGCGCGAACTCGGGCGAGCAAGCGTACACCGCCATGCCCCGCGGCGTCACCGTCAGCTGGGCCTCGAGCGCAAACTTGCCCTCGCCCACCGCAATCTTTATCGTGTGCATACCCATGGGATCTCCTGTCACCCGCGATGTGCCTGAGACCATCTTCGCCTGTATTGCGACTATACAGGCAAGCGCAGCCTGCGACAAAGGGGGGCAGGCACCTGACACATTCTGCTAGAGTTGCAGGGATTGAATCCCGCTTATTCATGCGACATTGGAGTGACAACCTTGACCGCCGCAACCACGTCTAAAAGTAAATCAACCGCCGCCGCGCTCTCCCCCGCGCGCACCAAGCTCTGCCTGGCGCTGCTCGTGCTGTTGGGATTCTCGCTCGGCTGCTCCGAGTTCGTGGTCATCGGTATCGAGAGCGACTTGGCAACGGAGCTCGGCATCTCGCTTGCCACTGCGGGCCAGCTCATCAGCGTGTTCGCGCTCGTCTACGCCATCGCGACGCCGGTGCTCGCGCTCAGCACGGGGCGTTTTCGCCGCTACCAGCTGCTCGTGTGCTATAGCATCGTCTTTGTGCTCGGCAACCTGGTCATGGCGTTGGCGCCCAACTTCCAGGTACTGTTTATCTCGCGCATTGTCCTGGGCTCTGTCTCGGGTGCGCTGCTCGCCGTGGGTGTGACGTACATCCCCGAGCTGCTGTCCCCGCAGCAAACCTCGCTTGCCATCTCGGTCGTGTACGGTGCGTTTTCCGTGGCAATGGTCTTTGTCACTTCGATCGGCAAGTTTGTGGCCGACACGCTCGATTGGCACGTGGCCATGTACGGCACGCTGACCTTTGCCGTTCTGATCTGCGGAGCGCTCGTGGCGTTTATGCCGCGCGCTGGGCAAACCGACGAGCCTGCCACCTTTCGCGAGCAGGCGGGGCTTCTACGCGAGCCGAGCATCATCACCGGCATGCTCATCTTTTTGTTTGGCGTGGGGTCGGTCTACGTATTCTACGGCTACGTGACGCCTTATCTTGAGCAAGTGCTGGGTATGGGCACGGTAGAAGCCAGCACCACGCTTATGGCCTACGGCGTGTTCTGCCTGATCTCGAACATCCTGGGCGGATGGATCGACGCACGTTTTGGCATGAAGGCACTGCTTGTGACGTTTGTGCTGCAGGCTGCGGCGCTGCTCGGGCTGTTTGCCGTGGGCGGCACCATGCCGCTCGCGCTGGTCTTTGTCTTTAGCTTGGCGCTGCTCATGTACCTGTTCTCGGTGTCGTGCATCACGCACTTTATGGACGTGGCACGCAGCCGCCATCCCAAGTCGATGGTACTCGCAAGTTCGGTTGAGCCCATGGCGTTTAACGTCGGCATCTCGTTTGGCACCGCGGTAGGCGGAGCCGTGGTGAGCAGCATTGGCATTGCACACGTGGGCGCCGTGGGCGCCGCGTTCTCGCTTGTGGCCTGGGCGCTTACGCTGGTGACGATTAAGCTGGCACGTTGGGAGCGCCACCGCGGGTAGCGCAATTGCAGCCAAAAGCCGCAGCACCGCCCACCATCTTTTGACCGCCTGGCGCTCGCTCCTGCAGCCATGCAACACGTCGTCTGCCGCCCAGTTCAGCATCTTTCCCGGCGCTATTTAACCACGCAAAACGCATCCTGTTAAGATTATCGCTATCGTTTTTCGCAATCTGAAAATCGATAGAATCGCAGGTAAAGCTTTCGTAGTCTGAAATGGTCAATCCACACGAAAGGGGTTTACCACATGGACAAGAAAGCAGTTGTAATCGCCGGGGCCGGCAGCACCCACACTCCCGGCATCATCCAGAGCCTATTGCAGAAGAAAAACGAATTACCGCTGCGCAAACTCGCCCTGTACGACATCGACGAGAAGCGCATGCATCTCGTCTACGACATCATGAAGCAGTTCATCGAGCAGGAAGCTCCTGACATCGAAGTTGTCGTGACGACCGATCCCGAAAAGGCATTCACCGATGTCGACTTCGTCTTCGCGCAAATCCGCCAGGGTGGCCTTCAGATGCGTCGCCAGGACGAGCGCATCCCTCTCAAGTACGGTTGCGTGGGACAGGAAACCTGCGGCGCCGGCGGTTCGATCTCCTATGGCATCAGGTCCATCCCCGGCGTCTTCGACCTCGTACGCTACGCCAAGAAATATAGTCCAGACGCCTGGATCCTCAACTATTCCAACCCCGCCGCAGTTGTCGCCGAGGCCACACGTCGCGAGTTTGGCAACGACCATATCCTTAACATCTGCGATATGCCCACGGCTATCTTGCTCTCGTACTCTAAGATGCTCGGACTTCCCAGCTGGCGCGATATCGACCCCATGTATTTTGGACTCAATCACTTTGGCTGGTTTACCAAAATTTACGACAAGGAGGGGCGCGATCGTCTGCCGGAGCTCCGTCAGATGATTCTCGAGCACGGCATGGCCGTGAGCGACAAGCATCACAAGGACAAGGACTGGATGCACACCTGGGGTCAATACGTCAAGATTGTGAAGGACTATCCCGAGTATCTGCCCAACAGCTACCTGCAGTACTACCTGTACTCCAAAGACATGGCAGATGACATGGACCCCAACTGGACGCGCGCCGACAACGTCATCAACGGACGCGAGAAGGAGATGTTTGCCGAGCACGACAAGTACCTGGCAGATCCCGCCAATTACAAGAGCCCCGTACAGAGCTTCACGGTCTTTGGCGACTTTATCGTCGACGCAGCCGCCTCTATCGCCTACAACAAGTGCGAACGTTATCTCGTAATCGTCGAGAATAATGGCGCCATCCCCAATCTGCCCGACGACGCCATGGTCGAGGTCCCTGCCTACCTGCGCTCTTGGGGCCCCGAACCCATCAGCCAGCCTGCTATCCCCACCTTCTACAAGGGGCTTATCGAAGAGCAGAATGCCAGTGAGAAGCTCGCCGTCGACGCATATTACGAGCATTCCTACCAGAAGGCGCTCGAAGCCATCGCAATCAACAAGACCGTCCCTTCGACTACCGTCGCGCGCCAAATCCTCGACGACCTGATCGAAGCGAACGGCGATTATTGGCCGACCCTGTCCTAACTCCCCGCGCATCGAAGGAACATCATGAAAGAAAGCAAGCTCTACAGCGAGTTCCAGAGACTCGGCAAGGTGCTCATGGCGCCGGTCCTCCTCCTGCCCGTTTCCGGCATTTTGGTCGGCCTGGGCTCCGCCCTTTCCAATGCTAACCTCATCTCGCTCTGCCCGTTTTTGGGCACCGAGCCGATGGTGATCTTTAGCACGCTCATCAAAGCAGCCGGCAACGTTATCAATGGTAACATCTCGGTTCTCTTTGCGATCTGCATCGCTTACGGTTACGCCAAGGCCGAGAAGGCGACCGCCGCACTCTCAGGCTTCATCGGCTACATGACCATGAACACGATCATGGGTCAGCTGCTTATCCTGCTGGGCACCATCGATCCCGCCAACCTGCAGACCGGTCAGAACGCCATCCTGGGCGTAACCACACTCGACACCGGCGTATTCGGCGGCATCATCATCGGCTTGGTAGTCGCGTGGATCCACAACCGATTCTATAAGGTGCAGCTTCCGCCGGTGCTCGGTATCTTCAACGGCACACGCTGCGTCCCCGCCCTCACCGTCGTTTTCGCAAGCCTAGTGGGCGTTGCGCTCGCCTTCGTGTTTCCGTTTGTGCAAACCGGCCTAAAGGCCGCCTCGACACTCATCGATTCCACCGGGGTGTTTGGCGCGTTCATCTATGGCTTCTCCGAGCGCATGCTTCTGCCCTTCGGCCTGCATCATTTCATCTACCTGCCGTTTTTCTTCACTTCTTTGGGCGGTAGCATCCAGGTTGACGGCCAGACCGTCGAGGGTGCTGTCAACATCTACAACGCCATGCTCAACACGCCCGGCATGATGTACGACATCGACATCTCAAAATACGTCATGAACGGCAAGGTGCTGTTCGCCATGTGCGGCCTGCCCGCGGCGGCGCTCGCCATCTACCACTGTGCCCGTCCCGAGAATAAGAAGAAGGTCGGCTCCCTCATGATCGCCGCCGTTATCCCGGCCGCCATCATGGGCATAACCGAACCGCTCGAGTACTCCTTCCTCTTTGTAGCGCCCGTACTCTATGTGGTCCACGCCCTGCTGTGCGGCATCGCGTATGTACTCACCTACCTGGTACAGTTCAATGTGCCCGGGCCTTCCGCCTTCGGCGGACCGCTCCTCTCGTGGATCTTCAACGGCATCATGAACGCCGATAAGGGCTCCAACTGGTTCTGGCTCATTCCGCTCGGCATCGCTTACTTCGGGATCTATTACGTGCTGTTCCGCACCTTTATCAAGAAATTTGACCTCAAAACCCCGGGCCGCGAGGATGATGACACGCAGGCAGCGGATGACATGTCGGCCATCGACTCCAAAGCACCTGTCCAGGTAAGCGAGCTCATCCCGCAGATCGTGGAAGCCGTGGGCGGCGCCGATAACATCTCGGGTGTCAACGCCTGCTTCACTCGCCTGAGGCTCAGCCTCAAAGACACCGCCCTGGTCAAGGACGATAGTGTCTTCACCAAAGACCTCGGCGCCAGCGCCATCGTGCACGTTGGCGGCGGTGTTCAGATCGTTTACGGCAATAAAGCTTCTGTCTACAAAGTCGAAATGAGAGAATACTTGGGCATGGAATAAATCCGTCCCACAGCTTCACCACAATGCTCCGGAGATGGCATATCCGCTCCGGGGCATTATTGTTTGGAGTGATTTGAATGTCGATGTACGAGGTCTATTCGAACCTCAGGTCTTGTATCGAAGACGTCGAGAAGGGCGGCAGCCTTGACGCCCACATCGCACTCTATGCCCTTTCCCATCACGACGAGATCCCAGAGCTCTCAATAGAAGAACTTGCCCGCGCGTGCAATACATCGCCCGCGACCATCTCGCGCTTCTGCAGGCGCGTAAACGGCTCGAGCTTTCGATCGTTCAAAGAGCAAGTTGACGACTTCAACGCTTGGCTCCAGCGCGAGACAACCGAGGCAAGGGCGCATAAGCAAATCGATATACCCTGGTATTTCGATATCGTAGAGACCTCTTTGCTTGAAACAAAACGTCTGCTCACCGAGGATCGACTCGAGCAGGCCGTTGACTGGCTTCTCGATGCGCAAAATGTCTACGTATACGGAAGCTCATTCTCCAATCTCGCCGCCCGCTCACTCTGCGAAAAGCTGAGCCGCGTAAACCGACTGTGCTTCTCATTTGGCTCCGTCAAGGGACAGGAAACGTCGCTCTGTCTGCTCCAACCCGACGATCTAGCCATCTTTGTATCGTTCTCAGGGAAGACGAGCCATATCTTCAATCTTTACGTTGAGGCCAAGCGGCGAGGTTGCCGCGTTATTTGGATATCGAGCAACATGGCATTCGATAACAACGGGGCGCGCGAGCTCTTGCTACCCGTGAGCGCGGAGTCACTCAGCGAGTACTCGACCGCCTTGGTTGAGGGCATGAGCCTACAAAGCGCGGTTAACGCTCTGTATATCAGCTGTGCAAATCGACTTCGGGCGCAGCGCTAGCCGCAAACACGCTAGAACCGAAAAGAACGCACCTCACCGTCGCAAGGCGTCCGAATACACGATAGGCAGCGCCAAAAGAGAGCAACGGGCACGTCATGTACTTGCCCATTCACCCCAAAACAGCACAGGTTGGCGCCCGATTGAAGAATCGGACGCCAACCTGTATTAATCTTGATTGTGTGTTTGAGTCGTTTACTCCATACCCAGTAGCTCGCGCATCTGAGTTGCGTAGTTAGATGCCATGTTGCCGTAGACAATCTGCACGCCGCCGTTGACGTGCACGATGCCACGCGCTTCGAGCTTTTCGGTAAACTCGGCGTCATCAACCACCTTGTCACAGTCATTGAGCTGGATGCGCAGACGGGTGAAGCAGGCCTCGACAGACTTAATATTGTTGTCGCCGCCCACTGCCTCAACGATGGCGGGAATGAGGTCGCTAATCACGGTCTTGGGAGCCTTTTCGGCTTCATCGTCGGACTCTTCCTCGCGGCCAGGGGTCTTAAGGTCCTTCTTAAGAATGATGAACTTGAAGACGAAGTAGTACACCACGAAGTAGATGGGGCCGAGGAACAGGATAACCTGCCAGTTGGAGCCCTTGGCTGCACCCATAATGCCGTTAAAGATCAACGACAAGAGCGGGCCGCCGAAGGACGCGGAGCCAGCCACGTTGAACTGCAGGATATAGGTCAGCGCATAAGCAAGACCAGCCATAAGAGCGTGGAACACGTAGAGGATGGGCGCGATAAACAGGAAGGAGTACTCGAGCGGCTCGGTAATGCCGGAGAGGATGCAAGGCACCACGATGGCGATCATGAGTGCTGCGGTCTTCTTCTTGTTCTTGGGAAGCGCCGTCTTGTAGAAGGCGAGTGCAGCGCCAGGCAGGCCGAACATGGCGAAGATAACCTTGCCGTTCATGACAAAACGGCTGACCTCGATGTTAAACGGCGTGCTGGGAGAGCCCAGGATCGCGTTGTAGATATTGATAGCGCCCTGAACAGTCTGGCCGTCGATGGTCTCGACGCCACCGAGCGACGTGAAGAAGAACGGCAAATAGACAAAGTGATGCAGGCCAAAAGGCAGGAGCATGCGCTCGCCGGCGCCGTAGACAAATGCACCAAAGGCACCCGTAGTCTTGATGAACTCGGACAGCGCACCGAGAGCGTTCTGAATAAACGGGAAAACAAAGGACATGACCAATGCGAGGATGCTGCATGAGAGCAGCGTCACCGCTGGGATAAAGCGCGTGCCGTTGAAGATGGAGAACACGGCAGGCAGCTCAATCTTGTAGTAACGGTTATGCAACCATGCGACGATTGCGCCCACCAGAAGACCGCCGATAACGCCAGTGTCGAGCGTGGTGATGCCGAGGATCGTGCTCTGGCCCGTCGTAAGATTCGCGGGATCGATGACGCCAGTCGCCGTAAGGAACGTGCCCATCACGGAATTCATGCACATGTAGCCCAAAAAGCCACAAAGCGCCGCGGTAGCCTTCTCGGACTTGGCGAAGCCATAGGCGAGACAAATCGAGAAGATAACCGGGATGTTGTTCATAACGATGCTGGCAGCGGCCTTGAGAATCGAAAAGAAGATCGCAAAGCCCGGAGCAGCAAGCCAGGGAACAGCTGCCGTAAGGGTGGGGCTGGTAAAGGCATTGCCAAAGCCCTGAAGGATGCCGGCGATTGGCAGGATCAAGACAGGCGTCATGAGGACTTTGCCCAGGCGCTGGAACTTTGCCAGCAGCTCATCTTTGTTCATGGGATACCCCTCTTAAAGAAACGGGGCGTGCAGCTCCACAGCCCACACGCCCCATAACAACAGTTATCAAGCGCTATGGAACTAGCTACTTAAGCTCCGGCCAGTAATCCTTATTGGCCTCGATGAGCTTGTCGAGCACTTTGCGGGCCTTCTTTGCGTCACCGACCAGACGATTAAGCGTGAGTGCCTGCAGAGCCTTCTCGTAGGAACCCTCCATCCAAGCCTCAACAGTCAGGCGCTCATAGGCGTACTGGTTCTCCATAAGGCCGCGATAGAAGGTACCGATCTTGCCAACAGCATAGGGCTGCGGGCCATTGGCGCCCACGCTTGCCGCGACCTCGACCATGGCGTCATCGGGCATGCCCTCGATAATGCCGTTGTTGGGCACGATGACAATGAAGGTCTTGTTGGTGTTGCGATAAATGGCCGAGGTGATTTCCACGATCATATCGCCATGAGCGTCGTTTTGCACAACCGAGGAGTTCTTTGCGGTGCCGACTTTGGCAACACGCTCGCACTCGGCGAACACGCGCTTTTCACGACCGTTGATAACCTCGTCGGAGCGAGTGTAGTCGGGGTCGAGGTGAGCGACCTTGTACTCGGGATACAGATAGTACTGCAGATAAGTGTTGGGCAGATAGTCGGGGAAGTCCTCGAGCATGTCCTTGACCATGGCGTAGGTATCAAGCCAGGACTGGTCACGCTGCTCGGCATCGGCAGGAAGGAAGCCGTTCTTCTCCGTGTACTCCTTAATCTGCGGGACGAGGTCATGGCCCTCTTCATCGTAGATGTGCTTGAACCAACCGAAGTGATTGAGGCCGAAGTACACGGGCTCCGTCTTGCTCATATCGCGACCGAGCAGGCGACCGTAAGAGCGCATGAGGTTGACAGGCTGGTCGCAGATGTTGAGGACGCGATGCTCATCGGGCAGGACGCGCTCGAGACCATATGCCACAATAGCAGCCGGGTTGGTGTAGTTGATAATCCACGCCTCCGGGCTATGAGCGCGAACGTCGTTGACGATCTCAACCATGTCATGCATGGAGCGCATACCGTAAGCCATGCCGCCAGGGCCCACCGTTTCCTGGCCGATGATTCCCATATGCAGCGGAATCTTCTCGTCCTTGCTACGCATCTCGTAGCCGCCGGTACGAATCTGGCAGAGCACAAAGTCGACGTCGGTGTAAGCCTCGTCCTTATCGGTGGTGTAACCAAACTCCACACCGGGCTCCTCCTCGGCGAAGAGGATCTTGCCAAACTCGCCGATCGGACGCTGACGCTCGGCATCGATGTCATAAAGCATCACGCGGTTCAGCGGCAGAATGTCCATGTGCTTGGTCAGGGCCTTAAGAATGCCAGGGCACCACGTAGAGCCGCCGCCAACGATCACAATATTGAGCTTATCCTTCATGTTCCGTCCCTCCAGGGTTGGCTGATCGGTGTTCTCGAAGACCTTGGGCTCCGCGGTTGTCCTCGGCTTGCTTCGTTTCGATTGTCATTTTGCGACCTGAAGCCATTTGCGAGCCCCGCACGAGCCAAAGCGGAACGAGGACACATGATTTCGCTCACGACACAGATATGTGTAGGCAAACACGCGCGTTTGCCCAGTTCATGGGCAATAGGCAATCTTGACCGATTACCGATTTCTCACCTGGCTACACAAAGCGGTACCATATGTACGACGAGGTGCGAGGGGCTGAAACATCTTATGAAAGATCAAGAATCTTTTTATGATCATGTGCGAGCTGGCGAGAGCAAGCTCAACGATCTCGAAAGCGAGATCATGCGCTACATCATCGAGCTGCGTGATGATATTGACGATGTCACGCTTAAGAGCGTTGCTGAACGGTTCTTCGTCGCTCCCAATACAATCGTCAGGCTTGCCCACAAGCTTGGCTTCTCGGGGTTTACGGAGCTCAAACAATCGTATTCCGCCTCGCTCGACCGCAATCGATTCACTATCGAGACGCTTCCTCTTGATACCCAGCTCGTACAGACCAAAGATCTGCTTAACGACCGGGTCATCGATTCGGTTGTGAGTCTTATCCAGGACGCCTCGCATATCGTGTTCTTCTGCTCGGGCTTTTCGAAATACCCGTGCCTCGAGATGGCTGAAAAGCTCAAAATAATGGGCAAGAACACCGATACGCTCAGTGAACGCCACGTCATGAGGCATTACGCAGAGCTCCTCGGCAAAAACGACCTGGTCTTCAGCGTTTCCGTAAGCGGCGAGACGCAGGTGTCTATTGACGCCACATCGATAGCCAAAACACGCGGATGCAAGGTCGTCACGCTCACCGGCTTTTCTCGAAATTCTCTCTCGAAACTAGCCGACTACCCTATCTACACCGTGCAAAAAGAAATCCGCTTGGGCAGTATGGACCTCGACAGTCGATTGATGTTCTATTACGTTTTCGAATTGATATTTGAGCGCTACTTCAAACTGGCCAAGAAATAAAACTTGGCATGCGCCCGGCTTCGACTCCTTAGCAGCCCTCTATATGAAAGGAACCGCGCATGCAACGTGTACTGTTTATCTGCCATGGGAACATCTGTCGCTCGACGATGGCTGAGTCGGTGTTTGCCGAGCTCGTGCACCGCGCTGGGCGCGCGGGCGAGTTTGTCATCGATTCCGCCGCGACTTCGACCGAGGAGATCGGCAACCCGCCGCACCACGGTACCGTTGCCAAGCTGCGCGAAGTCGGGATTCCCGTCGTCGCACATCGCGCACGTCAGGTGCGGCGCGCGGAGTATGGCAACTGGGATCACATTGTTTATATGGATGCTGAGAACGCGCGCGGTCTGCGTCGCATCTTCGGCGACGACCCCGACGGCAAGATTACGCGCTTGCTCGATTGGACCGAGCGCCCCGGCGACGTGGCCGATCCCTGGTACACCGGCAACTTCGATGCCACCTACCGCGACGTGCTCGCCAGTTGCGCCGCTATGCTCGAGCAGCTGTAGGTTCGCGGAGGCACGAACCTCGCGAGCCGCGTCATCGGCATACAGATCGAGCGTGGATTTTCTCCCACTTTGAGCATTCAAGTGCGCTCTAGACGGGAGAAAATCCACGCTCATTATCTCGGATAGCGGATGCGACAAAGGCACTATCCCTTTGTCGCGTCGGGGACTGTCCCTAGACCGGCTTGACCTCCAGCTTTATCCCCTCGGCACAGGAGTCACCCAAAACATCCGAAAGGGCCCAGGTCGCATATAGCGGCAAATAAAGAACAGCTCCGCTGCGTTCAACGTTGCCTCTCGAGAAAACAATCCCGAGCCTTACACCATATTCGGCCGTATCAAGCACATGGCCGAGCGCGGCGTGCGCGTGGTAATAGGAACCCGATTTAACCTCGATCGGAACAGCTGTTCCATCCGGTCCGTCGACCACAAAGTCCACTTCGCCGCGCTTCTTTGTCTGATAGTAGTAAAGCTGGCGATTTTGGGCAGCCAGCTGCTGGGCCACCACGTTTTCGTAAATACCGCCCAGATTGGGTTCCTTGCTATCAAGATACGCCGCCTGGGCGACGCCAACGGGGTAGCGCGCCATCAACATGCCCGTATCCGATTGGTATAGCTTGAACTGCGATGGCCGTGCCGTCTTGAGCAGGGGCGACTTTGGCTCGGTTACGATATCCGCCTTGAGAGCAACGCCGGCATCGACAAGCCAGACAAAATCTCGCTGGTACTTGTCGTAATGCGCCTTGGGGTCAATGGAATTGAGCACGAAGCGTTTGTTTTCGCCCTCGAGCATAATAGGGAGCTGATCGTAAATGCTCTGCACCTGAAGGGCTCGCCCGCTTGCATACTTGGAGATATCCCGCCGGTACTGTTCGTTGAGCTCTGACTGTAGCTGACGAACAGAGGCAAGGTCGCCCCGCGTGTCAAGGAAACGCTGCACGACCTCTGGCATTCCACCGACAACGGTATAGGTCCTGAAGTTTGCCATCATCGCGTCGTGAATGTAATCAGGAATGGGCTTCTCGCTGATACACGCGTCGCGTATCGTTTGGCGAGCTCCCTCGCTCACCCCGATCGCCCAGCAAAACTCCTCAAAATCGAGCGGGAACATCCTAAGCTCGTGAACATATCCCACGGGATAGGACCTAACGCCCTTGAACTGGGTCCCGAGCATTGACCCCGAAAACGCCCAGCGGCACCTCCCGTCCTCAACAAGGAACTTTGCCATCGTCATGATGTCGGGGGCCTCTTGGACCTCATCGATAAACACGAGCGTTTTGCCCGGTGCTATCGGCTTTCCCGAGAGAAGCGTCACCCTGCTGATGAAATCGTCGGCATCCCGTGCCTCGAGAAGAGCATCTTTTGCCTGGCGATTTTCCGCGAGATTGAGCTCGATATAGGTTGCGTAGTTTGACTTACCGAACTCGCGAATCGAGTAGCTCTTACCGATTTGGCGAGAACCCGTGACGAACAACGCCTTTCGTTCAATGGATCTCTGCCAACAATCAAGCTCATCAGCGATTTTCCTGCGCAACATAAGCTCTCCCATCGCCTCGATAAATGAAATGCAGATATTTATATCGACTATTATCGATGAAATGCAGAGATTTTTAGTACCGAAATTTGATGAAATGCAGAAATTTGAGCTTACTCGCGCATAGAACAACGACGCGTGCGCCTAAGCATGGGCATAAGTGAGGTCGGGATTCTCGCATACAAATCGAGCGAGGACTATCTCCCACTTTGAGTGCGAAATTGCGCCCAAAACGGGAGATAATCCACGCTCGATATTTCGACGGGAGAAAATCCTCGCTCGGTTACTCGTCGACGATCTCGGCAAGCCAGACGTTCAGAGTATCGACCTCGGGGCAGCAGAACTTTGCCGTGCCAGGCTCGTTGCCAGGCACGGTTCCGCCATAGCGCAGGATATCGATATAGGGAAAGCCCACATGGCAGGCCATGGCGCACATCTTGCCGCGATCGCGGTCAAAGTCAAAAACGTCGCCCGGCTTGTGACCGTGGTGGCAGCGGCACGTCCCCAGCTGGTCCACGCAGCTCACGCGGATACGCGGCCGCTTGCCACGCGGCGCGCCGAGCGGCCTGTTCTCGCCCGCAGGCTTGACGCCGCCCTCGCCAATGTTACTCATGGTCGATCACGTCCAGGCAGGCCTCGATGGGAAGGCCGGCCGACTTGTCCTCTTGGTCGGCATTGCGTTCGATAAGCTCAGCCACCACACGCATGGCATCGAACGTCGCGCGCTGCAGACTCCAGCCTGCCATAACGCGGCCGACGAGCACCGCCGAGAACGTGTCGCCCGTGCCCGGGAAATAGACCGGAATGAGCTCAAAGGGAATCGTAAAGTACTCCCCCGCCACATGGTCGTAACCGATAACCGCGTTCGTGCCATTGACTACGGCGCTCGTAATGACCACCGACTTGGCACCCAGCTCACGCACGGCGTTCACAAGAACGCGAGCCTCGTCGGGCGTGATTTGCTCTGCAATGGGCGTATCGGTAAGCAGACATGCCTCGGTGTAGTTGGGCACCGCGTAGTCGGCGCACTCGAGCAGGCTGCGCATGAGGCCGATCGTGGACTCGGGCACGCCAGCGTAGAGCTTGCCGTTGTCGCCCATGATGGGGTCGACGAACACCTTGGTGCCCTTTTGCGCACGGCGGTGGCAAAAGTCCGAGATGATGCGCGTCTCTTCCTCGGTCACGATAAAGCCGGTCGAGATGGCGTCGAACTCAAAGCCGAGCTCCTCCCAGATAGCGAGGCTTTGGCGCACGTACTCGGTGGTGTCGTGGATGTAGAACTTGGGGTAGTTGAGCGTGTCGGAAACGAGCGCCGTCGGCAAGTTATGGATACGGTAGCCCATGTGCGACAGCACCGGCAGCATGGCGGAAAGCGCGACCTTGCCGTAGCCGCACATATCGTTGATCAGCAGCAGCTGAGTGTTCTTCATGAGGGTCTCCCTTGTTTCGGGCGCGGCGCGCAGCGCCACAGTGCGACTAAGTGTAGCGCAGGGAACGTTGCGAGCGGAGTCGAGCGGTACGAAGGGCAAATTGTTGCGGAAAGGTTTCGAAATTGCTCCGTTTACCTCCGCCCCCCTACGAATCACCGGTAAATGGCGCAAGGAGTGTCCCCAAGTGCCGCTCGAACATAATAAGTTTGGTACCTTGACATTCATTTCTCATGCTCCTAGATTAGTTAGGCACAAAACAATTCAACTACCTAAATAAAGAAAGGAGCGGCACTAATTCATGTGCGATGAACCTCTTAGCCTTTGTTCGCACGAGCCCGGCGGCGACCCGTCACAGCCGGCGGATGTACCCGAAGCGGTCAGCGCCGAAGACAAACTCGCCAAGCGCATCCTGAGCGGCCTGGGCTTTTGCGGCCATTACATGCATTTTCATGGCGGAGGCGTGTCCGGCAAGGCGCCCATCATCTGCCTGCTGGCCAAGCAACCCGGCGGCGAGATGTCGCAGCAGGAGCTCGGCATGCACTTCGACCTCAAGCCGGGATCGCTTTCCGAGATCCTGTCCAAGCTCGAGCTCAACGGCCTCATCGAGCGCAGCCGTAACCCCAAGGATCGACGGCAGCTCACCATTCGCCTGACCGAAACCGGCCGGGAAAACGCCCGCATCGACCAGGCAGCCCGCATTCGCTTTAGAGAGCAGGCCTTTAGCGCGCTCACCCATGACGAGCGCGAGGACCTCGCCGAAATGCTCGATAAAATCCGCGTAACCTGGGAGGAACTGGATGATTAAAACCCTCATGGGCAGCATCCGCGACTATATGAAAGTCACCGTTGCCACGCCGTTGCTCGTGCTTGGCGAGGTGCTCTGCGAGATGCTGATTCCATTCATCACCGCCAACCTGATCGACGCTATCAAAGACGGCGCCACCGTAGCCGAGATGCTTCCCACCGCAGGCTTTTTGGTGCTCATCGCGCTGACGTCGCTTGCTTTTGGCGCCGCGGCCGGCGTCACCTGCAGCCATGCGAGCTGCGGGTTCGCCAAGAACCTGCGTCACGACCTGTTCTACAAGATCCAGACGTTCAGCTTTGCCAACATCGATGAGTTCTCGAGTTCCTCACTCGTCACGCGTCTGACCACCGACATCAACAACGTTCAGCAGGCCTTTATGATGATCATCCGTATCGCCGTGCGCGCGCCGCTGGTCTTGATCTTCGCCTTTACCATGGCATTTATCATGGGCGGCAGCGTCGCCATGGTCTACCTGGTCATCATTCCGCTGCTGGGCTTTGGACTGTTCTTTATCATCTTTAAGGTGCGCCCCATCTTCTCGCGCGTGTTCCACAAGTACGATGCCCTTAACGAGTCCGTCGAGGAAAACGTCACCGGCATGCGCGTGGTCAAGAGCTATGTGCGCGAAGACTTTGAGAAGGAGAAGTTCGCGACCGCCGCGCGCGACGTCCAGATGGACTTCACCCGCGCCGAGAAGCTGCTCGCCTTTAACAACCCCATGATGAACATCTGCGTCAACGGCGCGTTTGTCGTCATCATCTACCTGGGCTCCAAGCTCATCATCACGAGCCAGGGCACGCTGTTCGACGTGGGCCAGCTCTCCTCGACCTTTACCTATGGTTTCCAGATTCTCATGAGCCTGATGCAGCTGTCGATGATCTTTGTCATGGTGACCATGGCCGACGAATCGGCACACCGCATTGCCGAGGTGCTGGCCGCCGAGCCCACGATCGCCGATCCCGCCGAGCCCGTGCTCGAGGTTGCCGACGGTTCCATCGACTTTGACCACGTGAGCTTTAAGTATTCCGAGCACGCGAAGCGCCAGGCGCTCGACGACGTCGACCTGCATATTAAGAGCGGCGAGACCATCGGCATCATCGGCGGAACCGGCTCGGCCAAGTCCACGCTCGTGAACCTGATCGCCCGCCTGTACGATGTCACCGAGGGCACCGTGCGCGTCGGCGGTGTGGACGTACGCAACTACGACCTGGACGCGCTGCGCCACCAGGTAACCATGGTGCTGCAGAAAAACGTGCTGTTTAGCGGCACCATCGCCGAGAACCTGCGTTGGGGCGACCCGAACGCCACCGACGAGGAAGTCCGCGAGGCAGCGCATCTGGCCTGCGCCGACGAGTTTGTCGACGGTTTCCCCAAGGGCTACGACACCTGGATCGAACAGGGCGGCTCTAATGTTTCGGGCGGTCAGAAGCAGCGCCTGTGCATTGCACGCGCCCTGCTGCGTCGCCCCAAGATCTTGATCCTGGACGACTCCACCAGCGCCGTCGACACCAAGACCGACGCCAAGATCCGCGCAGGGCTGGCAAGCTATCTGCCCAACACGACCAAGCTCATCATCGCCCAGCGCATCAGCTCCGTGCAGGACGCAGACCGCATCATCGTCATGGAGGGCGGCCGTATCGCGCAGATCGGCAACCATGACGAGCTACTCAAGACGAGCGAGATCTACCGCGAGACCTTTACCTCGCAAAACAAGATGTCTGCCGAGGGCGAAGGGGCCGTCGAGGCCGACACCGAGGCATCCGCAACGCAAGCTCAGACCCAGGAAGGAGGCGAGGCACATGAGTAAGGCAACGACCGCCGAGCGCGCGCTCAACCGTAAGGGCGGCACCATGTCGCGCCTCATCAAGACGCTCTTTGGCTTCTATCCCGTGCTTTTGCCCCTTGTCGTCGCCGGCGTGGTGCTCTGCGCCATCATCAACTCCATCGGCGCGACCTTCCTGCAGAGCGCCCTGCAGATTATTAGCGAATCGTGGCAGTCGGGCGATTGGGAAGCCGCACAGCCCAAGATTCTGCAGCTCGTAACCACCCTCGCCTGCATCTACGGCGTCGGTGTCCTGTCCTCACTGTTCTGGAACCGCGCCATGGCTATCGTCACGCAGGGCTCGCTGGAGAAGCTGCGCGAGATGATGTTCAACCGCATGCAGGACCTGCCGATCCGCTACTTCGACACGCACCAGCGCGGCGATATCATGAGCCACTACACCAACGACATCGACACGCTGCGTCAGATGATCAGCCAGTCGCTGCCCAACCTGCTCATGACGATCATCATCATCGTCACGGTGTTCTTTATCATGCTGTACTACAGCATGTGGATGTGCCTGGTCATCATCGCCGGCGTCGCCTTTATGACCTTTATGACCAAGCTGCTCGGCTCCAACTCCGCGCGCTTCTTCATTGCGCAGCAGACCGAGCTCGGCGTGGTCGAGGGCCATATCGAGGAGGTCATGAACGGCCAGAAGGTCGTCAAGGCGTTCTGCCACGAGTCTGCCGCCGAGGCCGATTTTGACGAGCGCAACGAAAAGCTCTTCGAGGTCTCCCAGAAGGCCAACATGTACGCCAACATCCTCATGCCCATCCTTATGAACCTGGGCAACTTGCTCTACGTGCTGGTGGCCCTTGCCGGCGGCATTTTCCTGGCGCTGGGCGTGCCCAACCTGAGCATCTCGGGCATGGAGCTGTCCATCGCCGTCGTGGTGCCGTTCCTTAACATGACCAAGCAGTTCTGCGGACAGATCGGCCAGATCTCGCAGCAGATCAACGCCGTGGTCATGGGTCTGGCCGGCGCCGACCGCATCTTTGAGCTCATCGATGAGGAGCCCGAGGCCGACGAAGGCTACGTGACACTCGTCAACGCGCAGGTCAACCCTGACACCTGGCAGCTCGAGGAGGCTGACCACCACACTGGCATGTGGGCATGGAAGCATCCGCACCGTGCAACCGGCGAGATCGAGTACGTACCGCTGCGCGGCGACCTGGTCATGGACAACGTCGACTTTGGCTACACGCCCGACCACGAGGTGCTGCACGGCGTGTCCGTGTTTGCCAAGCCGGGCCAGAAGGTCGCGTTTGTCGGCGCCACCGGTGCCGGTAAGACGACCATCACTAACCTCATCAACCGCTTCTACGACATTGCCGACGGCAAGATCCGCTACGACGGCATCAACGTCAACAAGATCCGCAAGGCCGACCTGCGCCGAAGCCTGGGCGTCGTGCTGCAGGACGTGAACCTGTTCACCGGCACCGTGATGGATAACATCCGCTACGGCAACCTGGATGCCACCGACGAGGAGTGCATCGCGGCGGCCAAGCTCGCGGGCGCGGACGACTTTATCACCCGCCTGCCCGACGGCTACGACACCATGCTCACCGGCAACGGCGCCCAGCTGTCGCAGGGCCAGCGCCAGCTGATTTCGATCGCCCGCGCCGCCGTCGCCGATCCGCCGGCAATGATTCTGGACGAGGCAACGTCGAGCATCGACACCCGCACCGAGGCCATCGTTCAGGCGGGCATGGATAAGCTCATGGAGGGCCGCACGACGTTTGTCATCGCGCACCGCCTCTCCACCGTGCGCAACTCCGACGCAATCATCTGCCTGGACCACGGCCGCATCATCGAGCGCGGCAACCACGACGAACTGATCGCCAAGCGCGGGTATTACTACCAGCTCTACACGGGTGCGTTTGAGCTAGAGTAGGAACGATTACTGACGGAGGGTTCCCCGGGGCGGCGGGGTAACTCCTCCGTGCTCAAACATTCTCGCTGCGCTGCGAAACTGCGCGCGGAGGAAATACACCGCCGTCCACGGGGCACCCTCCTACGCGTGATCAGCCCGTCGTTTAAAACGGAATAAAGGTTAGTGAGGCCCTGGCCGTTTGGCCAGGGCCTCGTTTTGTGTGAGCTACTTGAGGAGTTGGGCAATGGCGTTGACGAATTTTTGGACTTGGAGGGTGGGCTCGAGCGGGTAGTGCAAATAGACCGGCACCTCGCGGCCGCATAGGAACGGTACGCCCACAAAGGCCGGGTGCACGCCCGACCACGCTCCGCAGGTGAGCACCGCATCGCCCTTTTCCTCCGCTTCGTTAAAGAGCGCAAAGTCAAAGCTGTCCACGTCGATCACGTCCACGCCGCCGTCGGCCAACAGGTCGATGCGCAGGCTGTCCATGGCGTCGTTGCCGTGACGAAGCACGCGCAGGCGCATGCCCTCCAAGTCGGCAACCGTGATGCGCGTCTTGCGCGCAAGCCGGCTTGTGCGCGGCACGTCGATATAAAACGGCACGGTAACGATGCGGAGCTTTTGGCAGGCGTCACCCCAGCGCGGGGTCGAAAAACTCGACTGCACTACATCCACCTCGCGCCCCAAGCTGCGCATGACGGATTCACGCTCGTCATAGAGATCGTTCACCGGCACGATCTCGAAGCGCAGCGATGGCTCCAGCTCGTGCACGCCCGTCCACATCGACAGTGTCTGGCGCCCCGGGCACATCATCGACACGCCCAGGCGCACCGCACCGCCATCGCCCGCCGCGCGCCGGGCACGACGCAGTGCGTCCTCAGACTGGCGCATGATCGAGCGCGCGTCGTCCACCAGCAGAGCGCCCGCCGGCGTCACCTTGACGCCCGAGTGCGACCGCTCGAACAGCGTGATGCCAAACTCGGCCTCGAACCCCGACACCTGTTTGACGAGCGCCGGGGTCGACACCCGCAGTTTTGCCGCCGCGCGCGAGAAGCTTCCCAGCTCCGCGGCGGCCGATATGGCCTCAAGTCGTCGATCGTACACGTCAATCTCCCGTTTCCAGACATATGGCCATGCGTTGCCAAAGGGGGTTGTTTTGGCAGGTCACACACTCAATTGAGAATAAACTGCATCGCACGGCGTAAACCTACGGTTAACGCCATTCTAACAAATATGCAATTCACCTGCGCAAATGCAAAGCATACGATAACCAGCGAAAACCACGTGGGTCGATTAATGGGAGCGGCCCACAGGGAGGCACAAGAAGGGAAGTTCCTATGAGCAACTGGCTTAAGCTCGAGGGCGATGTCTGCGCTGTGACCGGCGCGCTCGGCGGCATGGGCGTCGAGATCTGCCGCGAGTTCGCCCGCAACGGCGCCAACGTTGTCCTGCTCGACCTGGACGAGGAGAAGGTCAAGGCCACAGCTGCCGACCTCGCCGCCGAGTTTGGCATCCACGCCGAGGGCTACAAGATGAACGCCACCGACGAGGCCGAGGTTCAGGCCGCCGTCGATGCCACCATCGCCGAGTTCGGCCGCGTCGACGTCCTCGTCAACACCGCCGGCATCCTGCGCTTCGCCGCCATGGAGGACCTGCCGCTGAGTGACTGGAACGAGGTCATCAACGTCAACCTCACCGGCTACTTCATCACCTCGCAGCGCTTTGGCCGCGAGATGATCAAGGCTGGCCAGGGTCGCCTGGTGCACATCTCGACCGTTGCCAGCCACTCCCCCGAGACATTCTCGGGCGTGTACAGCTCCACCAAGGCGGGCGTCAACATGATGTCCAAGATGCTCGCCGCCGAGTGGGGGCCCTACGGCGTCCGCTCCAACTGCGTCGAGCCCTGCTTTGTCAAGACCCCCATGTCGGCGAGCTTTTACGCCGACCCCGAGGTCGAAAAGAGCCGCAGCCGCCTTATCGCTACGCGCCGCATCGGCGAGGTCAGCGATATCGCCAACGCCGTGATGTTCCTGGCGTCCAAGCGCTCGGACTTTACCACCGGCGACGCCATCAAGGTCGATGGCGGCTTCTCCAATATGATGGGCGACCTCACCGCCAAGCCCGGCGGCCGTCGAGCCTTTGCCGACAACTATCTTAAGAACAAGGGTGTCGAGCTCTGGTCCGACGAGTCCGGCGTCGCAAAGCCGACCGATCAGTAAACCAGCCCGGTAGAAAGGGGCGCGGGGCAAGCACCTCAGCGGCGTTTGCCCCGCCCCTCCCCCGCATCGATTAGAAAGAGTCCCATGACTTCCACCAACTCCAACAAGGGTCGCGCCGTCGTGCTTTCCGCCGCGTGCGTCACCATGTTCTTCATCAGCTCCATCGCGCTGTATTCCGTCGTGAGCAAGAACCTGCTTGCCGTCTACCCCGAGTGGTCCAGTGCCCTGACCTGGGCTTTCCCGGTCTTTCAGACCATCATGGCCGTGACGGGTATCTTCGCCGGTCGCATCTCCGATAAGATCGGCCCCCGCAACGTCGTGATCGCCGCCGCCGTGTGCTACGGCCTGGGCTGGTTCATGTCCGGCACCGTCACCGAGCCTTGGCAGTTCTACCTGTGGTTCTCGCTCGTCGCCGCTGTCGGCAACGGCCTGGGCTACAACCCGGCACTCACCACGGGTCAGAAGTGGTTTATCGACAAGAAGGGCCTCGCCTCCGGCATTACGCTCGCTGCTTCGACCGCCGGCCCCGCCGTGCTGTCCCCGGTGCTCGCCTCGCTGCTCATCCCGAGCCTGGGCATCTTTGGCGCCCTCAAGGCACTCGGCGTCATCTTCTTTGTGACGATCGCCGCCTCCGCCCTGTTCCTGAAGGCCCCCGAGGCCGGCTGGCTGCCCGAGGGCTTCGAAGCCCCCAAGGGCGGCGCACATGCCGGTACCTTCGGCGACCTCACCCCGGGCGAGATGGTCAAGACCCCGCGCTTCTGGGTCCTCATCGTCACCTTCGCCTGCGCCGCCACTGCGGGCACCCTGCTCGTGGGCAAGGTTGCCTCCATCGCCGCCGTCCAGCTCTTCGCCGACCCCACGAGCGCCGCAGCCGTCGCCCTCGGCGGTGTGGTGGTTTCCGTCAACACCTGCGCCAACCTGGTCGGTCGCCTGTCCTTTGGCCAGATCATCGACAAGCTCGGCGCCTATAAGTCGCTGCTCATCAGCCTTGTCGTCACCATCGTCGCGCTCGTCATCATGTCGATGAGCTTTACGCAGAGCATGTTCTTTGTGGCACTCGCCCTGCTCGGCTTTAGCTTTGGCGCCCTGCTCGTCATCTACCCGCCGCTCACCGGTGGTGCCTTTGGCACCAGCAACATCGGCGTCAACTACGGCATCATGTTTTTGGGCTACGCCGCTTCTACCTGGATCAGCCAGCCCATCACCGCCGTGCTGTATCACGCCGAGGCCGGCAGCGCCGCCTACCAGCAGTCCTTCTACGGCGCCATCGTGATTGCCGCCATCGCCGTCGTACTCACCGTCTACATGATGGTCTCCGACAGCAAGAAGAAGTCCGCCTAGTTATACCGATGTGACAAAGGGGCTGTCCCTTTGTCACATTCCAAGCCACCAGCATTAAGGAGTCGAAATGTCTCAGCTCAACCCCGTCCGCATTGCCGTCATCGGCGCCGGCGCCATGGGCCGCAACCACATCCGCTTTGTCACCGAGGAGCCCGAGGCCGAACTCGTCGCCATCGCCGACGCCTTTGAGGGCGCCCGCGCCACGGCCGAGGCCGCCGGCGTGCCGTTCTTTACCGATCCGGCCCAGATGATGGACGAGGTCAAGCCCGAGGCCGTCATCATCGCCACCCCCAACGACCTGCATCTGGGCGTTGCCCGCGAGGCCGTGAAGCGCAACATCGTGCCGCTGGTCGAAAAGCCAATCTCCAACGACCTCGAGGATGCCCAGGCCTTCGCCGCCGAGGCCGAGACCGCCGGCGTGCCCGTGCTCGTGGGCCAGCACCGTCGCCACAACCCGTTTGTCAACAAGGCCAAGGAGATCATCGAGTCCGGCGAACTGGGCAAGCTCACCGTGTCGAGCTTCCACTACATGATCTATAAGAACGACGAGTACTTTGATGTCGAGTGGCGCCGCAAGAAGGGTGCCGGCCCGATCCTGGTCAACCTGGTGCACGATGTTGACCTGCTCCGCTACCTGTTGGGCGAGCCCGTTGCCGTCCAGGGCATGCAATCCAGCGCTGCCCGCGGTTTTGAGACCGAGGACTCCGCCGTGGTCAACGTCCGCTTTGCCGATGGCGCGCTCGCGAGCATGACCATCTCCGACGCCACCGCCAGCCCCTGGAACTGGGAGGCAACCGCTCGCGAGGACCCGCAGTACCGTCCCTTCGACGCCGACGCCTACTTTATCGGCGGTACTAAGGGTGCCCTGTCGCTGCCCCGCCTGCACCAGTTCTCCTACGACGGCGCATCCAACTGGCACAAGCCGCTGCAGATGGAGATCCCGGCCGTCGACCCGGCGCTTCCCCACAAGATGCAGCTCAAGCACTTTGTGAAGGTCGTCCGCCGCGAGGTCGAGCCCGTCGTGACGCCGGCCGACAACGTCAAGACGCTCACGCTGCTTAACGCCATCAAGGAGGCCGCCGAGACCGGCCAGCTCGTCGAGCTGTAATGCCTTAAGAGCGACCGCGGCAGAAGCCCCATGCCGAACCCTTCGGTCCGCCACAAATAAGCCCCTCTTCTTTGCCCCGTGAGCAGCCTCCTGCCCGCGGGGCATTTTGCTACCTTGCCGACGATTTTTCTGGGGCGGGGGCTATTTTGCACCTCGGCTTGATTCGTTCGCCACGAAACGCGCCTATCTACTACGCTTAACCGATCGCCCTTAACCATGCCAAATTTCGCGGAATAAAAACCGCAGGTAGACGGGTTGCGCATTTTCGGAAAACCGGGGGATGGTCGACCCACACGGTTCAAACGTAGTAGATAGGCCGCTTTCGTGGTTCCGCGCCAAAACAGTCTTTTTTGAGCGAAGTAGCAGGTGGTATCCTTGGTAGCCCTGTGCTGCAAACGCACCTTAAACGCAAGGAGTCCCATGGATCTTATCGCCCAGCTCGCCCGCGAGCTCAACCTTAAGGCCGCCAACGTCGAGGCGGCCGTCAAGCTCATCGACGAGGGCAACACCATCCCATTTATCTCGCGCTACCGCAAGGAAGCCACGGGCGGCATGGACGACGTCGCCCTGCGCGCACTCGACGAGCGCCTGTCCTACCTGCGCAATCTTGAGCAGCGTAAAGAGGACGTCATTCTGCTCATCGACGCCCAAGGCAAGCTCACGCCCGAGCTCGAGGCACAGATCCGCGAGGCCACGCAGCTCCAGCGTGTCGAGGACCTCTACAAGCCCTACCGCAAAAAGCGCATGACCCGCGCGCAGAAGGCCCGCGAGGCAGGCCTGGAGCCGCTCGCCAACATGATCATCATGCAGGCTTCGGCCAAGGGCAGCGCCCTCGACGCCGCCGCGGCATACGTCAATGAGGAGGCCGGCTTCGACACGCCCGAAAAGGCGCTCGCCGGCGCTGCGGACATCGTGGCCGAGACGGTGGCCGAGGACCCCGAGAACGTCGCCGACCTACGCGCCTTTACGCAAAACACCGCCGACATCGTCGTCGAGGCCACCGACCCCGCCGAGAAGACCCCCTACGAGCCTTACTACAACTTTGACGAGCCGCTGCGCCGCATCCCTAACCACCGCGTGCTGGCTATCGACCGCGGTGAGCGCGAGGGCAAGCTCCGCGTGCGCGTGAACGTCGACGGCGCTGCCGCCACGGAGCGCCTCGGCAGCCGTTGGCCCCGACGCCAGGGCGTGTTTGCTCCCATCTTCGATGTTGCCATCGCCGACGGTTACAAGCGCCTCATGGCTCCCTCGCTTGAGCGCGAAGCCCGCGCCAAGCTCACCGTCCGCGCTCAGACCGAGGCCATCAACGTCTTTGCCAAGAATCTCGAAGGCCTGCTCTCGGCACGCCCCGTGCGCGGCGCCCGCGTGCTCGCGCTCGATCCGGGCTACCGTACCGGCTGCAAGGTCGCCGTCATGGACGAGACCGGTAAGCTGCTCGACCACGGCGTGGTCTACCCCACCAAACCGCGCCATGACGTCGCCGGCACCAAGCGCGAGCTCGCCCGCCTCGTCAAAAAGGACGGCGTCAACACCATCGTCATCGGCAACGGCACCGCCAGCCGCGAAACCGAGGAAGTCGTCTCGGAGTTCATTGCCGAGCAGGCGCCCAGCCTTCGCTACACCATCGTCAACGAGGCCGGCGCGTCGGTGTACTCCGCCTCCGAACTCGCCAGCCAGGAATATCCCGACCTGGACGTCACCGTGCGCGGCGCCATGAGCCTGGGCCGCCGCCTGCAAGACCCGCTGGCAGAGCTCGTCAAGATTCCGCCCCAGTCCATCGGCGTGGGCCAGTACCAGCACGACCTTGACCAGGCCGAGCTTTCGCGCACCCTGGGCCACGTGGTGGAGGACGTCGTCAACCGCGTGGGCGTCGACGTAAACACCGCGAGCGCGAGCCTTCTGGGATACGTATCGGGCATCACGCCGAGCGTGGCCAAGAACATCGTGGCGTACCGCGAGGAAAACGGCGCCTTTACCGATCGCCGCCAGCTCAAGAAGGTCCCCGAGCTGGGACCCAAGGCATATCTCAACGCCGCGGGCTTCCTGCGCATCAGCGGCGGCAAGAACCCGCTCGACGCGACAAGCGTCCACCCCGAAAGCTACGAGGTGGCCACGGCCGTCCTGGAGCGCGCCGGCGTTGCCACCAGCGAGCTCAGCCGTGGCGGCGTGCCCGATATCGAGCGCCGTCTGGGCAGCATTTCGGCACTGGCAAGCGACCTGGACTGTGGCACCCTGACGCTCATCGACATTGTCAACGAGCTCAAGAAGCCCGGTCGCGACCCGCGCGACGACGCGCCCGAAGTGGTCTTTAGCCGCTCAGCGCTTTCCATCGACGACCTGGAACCCGGCATGGAACTCAAGGGCACGGTGCGCAACGTCGTCGACTTTGGCGCCTTCGTCGACGTGGGCGTGCATCAGGACGGCCTCGTGCACATCTCCAAACTGGCCAACCGCTTCGTCAAGCACCCAAGCGACGTGGTGCACGTCGGCGACACGGTCAAGGTGTGGGTCGAAAAGGTCGATCGCGACCGCAAGAAGATCTCGCTCACCATGGTGCAGGGGAAATAAACCGCCAAAGCAAGGGTACCCCCTGTAGCGACGTGCAAAATCGCGAGTATTCTGCAATTTCCGCCGCTCCGAACGCCCCTCAGAGGCAATATAGTCACAAACAGCCCCCGTTTTAGCGTCGTCAGAGCCAAAACGGGGGCTGTTCCGTGCTTCAACCAGCTGGTAAAAGCCTTTACCTTGCTGAATACTCTCAATTTTGCACGTCGCAGGCGGGGGTACCTTTGCCTACGGCAGGATATGGAAGCCGAGTGCTAACTTGCCGGCAAGCTCGTGTCGGCAGCCCCGGCCTTTCCTTTACCTAGCGCGACCCTCGCGAAGCGTGTGAGCGATAGGGAAAGGAAAGGCCGGGGCGAACAACCCGCGGCGCAGCCAGTGTTCGCGTTACGGCAAGATATGGAAGCCCAAAGCGGCGATATCCTTGGCAAAGCCGCGCACGGTATCGAGCGAGACCTCGTACGGATCGCGACCGATGTTCTTGCGCTTGGCCAGGATGCTGTTGGGCACCGTGATGATCTGGCAACCGCAGGCCTGCGCCTGGTAAATGTTGATGAGCTCGCGCGTGGATGCCCACAGGACCTCGCAGTTGGGCTTGGCGGCGGCCGTCTTGACCGACTCCGTCACAAACGGAATGGGATCGACGCCGGTGTCGGCGATGCGACCGGCAAAGAGCGAGATGATGGACGGCGTCTCGGCGTCAACGGCCTCGACCATCTCGTCGACCTGCGTAGGCGTAAAGATGGTGGTGACGTTGACCTTGATGCCGTCGGCCGAAAGCTTGTGCACCAGCTCGGCGGTGGACTCGCCCTTGGTGGTCACGCACGGAATCTTGACGTAGACGTTCTCGGCCCAGGTAGCGATCTCGCGAGCCTCGACCTCCATGGTCTCGACGTCGTCGGCAAAGACCTCAAACGACACGGACACATCGGTGATGTGGGCCAGGACCTCCTTGGCAAACGCGCGGTAATCCGTCACGCCGCCCTTCTTCATAAGGGACGGGTTGGTCGTGAAACCCTGAACGTTGCCGCTCTCGTACATGTCGAGCATGCCCTCGAGGTTTGCACCGTCAGCGAACACCTTGATTGCCATCTGCCTGATTCCTTTCGTTAGCATACGGCCGATAAACTGCTAAACACTTTATCTACGTTTATCAAGGCGTGAACTGCGGTTTTTTATCTTCTCGGCGAACGGTTTTGCAGATTTACCATTTTTATATCGACGCCCCAGCGGCAAAACGTTTTTGCCGATCATTGCGTTTGATTCCGTTCACGGAACAGAAGCAGCGCCTCGCCGGCTCATATTCACAATCGCTCCAAAGCAAAAAGCGGTGACGCCTCGATTGAGACGTCACCGCTTCCGTGCAGGAGCCGGTTATCGGAGCTCCGCCCGATTAGGGCTTAACGTATGCCTGGATTACTCTTCCTCAACGTGATTGATCACAGCGCCCTTGGTGTGGATAAAGTTGGGGACGAAGGCGACGATCAGAAGGACAGCGAGAATCGCGTAGACACCAGTGGTACCGAAGGCCTCGGCAGCGCGGCCAAGCGTAATACCAATGACGGAGAAATCGAAGTCGCCGAACGTAGTGTTCTTGAAGCCAAAGACGTCAAGAACGGGCAGGAGCAGGGCCGGGGCAAAGGTGATGAGCAGGCCGTTGACGAAAGCACCAAGAGCTGCGCCCTTGCGACCGCCGGTAGCATTGCCGTAGATGCCTGCGGTAGCACCGCAGAAGAAGTGGGGAACCATGCCCGGGATGATGAAGATGCCCAGGGTAGCGCCCACGATGAACATACCGACCACGCCACCGATAAAGGAAGCGACAAAGCCGAGGATAACGGCGGTGGGAGCATAGGGGAAGAAGACGGCGCAGTCGACGGCGGGGATGGCACCGGGGATCAGCTTGTTGGAGATGCCCTGGAAAGCCGGGACCAGGTCGGCGAGGATCATACGAACGCCGTTGTAGACGATGGTGACACCAACGGCGAAAGACAGAGCACAGGTCAGGGCATAGACGATTACATCGTCGCCGCCAGCGGTCTTGGTAACGACCGCAGGATCTGCGATGTAAGCGGCGAAAGCGGTAACCAAGTAGAAGAAGGCCATGGTAAGAGCCGTGGAGATGGTGGTGTCGCGCAGGAAGGAGAACTTCTCGGGAACCTCGATCTTCTCGGTGCTGTTCTCCTCGGCGTCCTTAGCAAAAAGCGTACCGACTGCAGCGGAGATGTAATAGGCGAGTGAACCGAAGTGGCCCATGGCGATTTCATCGCCATCGGTAACCTTCTCGGTGAAACGCTGACCAACGGCGGGAAGCATAGCGCTCACGAGGCCCAGGAACATGCCGCCCACGATGACAAGCTGGACATCCTGGAAGCCAGATGCCTGCAGAACGGCAGACAGCAGGCAAGCCATAAACATGCTGTGATGGCCCGTCAGGAAGATGTACTTAAACTTGGTAAAGCGGGCAATGATAATGTTCACGACGTAGCCGAGAATCAGGATCATCATGGTCTGAACGCCGAGGACGCTCTGAGCCATCGAAACGACGACCTCGTTGTTGGGCACGACGCCGGTGATATGGAAGCCGGTCTCGATGAAGGTACCCAGCGGAGCAAGGTTCTCCTGGACAACAGCAGCGCCGGCAGACAGCATGATGTAACCAAGAATGGGCTTCAGGGTTCCCGTCATCACCTTGTGGGCAGGGCGCTTGAGCGCAACAAGGCCCACAAAGGCAAACAGACCCATGATCCACGCTGGCTTGGTCAGAATCGATTGGATAAACTCAAGTATGGGAAGGATGGCTTGCATCTGCGCTTCCTTTCTCTCTAACGTGGGCGCGTTTCCCTCTTCCACAGGGAACCGCCCTTTTTTGTGCCGCTTTAGGCGTTAGCGGCGGCCGCCTTGATTGCCTCGAGGGCGTCTTCGCGGATCTTCTTCTTGTTCACATAGCTGCGAACGATCACAACGTTGCCGTGGAGCTCGGGGGCGAGCTCCTTAACGGTGATGAACAGATCCGGATTTGCGGAAGAAGCACCGTTCAGGTCCATAGACTCAACGTCGGCCTTGATGCCCTCCTCCTCGCAAAGCTCCTCGACTTTGCCAGCGAGCATCAGGCTGGACCCGATGCCGTTTCCGCATACGGTGATGATATGCATGGCAACCTTCCTCTCCTACACGTGACGGTTTTCCGTCTATCCAAAAGCGGCGACGCATCGCCGTGCCATTAAGGCCTAAAAGAATGAACGCATGGTCTCCAAAACCTGCTCGGGCGTATCGCATGCGCTGAGCTTGGCAACGCAGTCCTCGTCCTCGAACATCTGCGAAAGCTCCGCCAAGCAGCCAAGATGAGCCTTGGGGTCGGGCGCGCAAATACCCACGAGCACGTGAACCGGATCGAAATCCTCGTGTCCAAACGCAACGGCTGGGTCAAGCGTGACGATACAGATTCCCGCTTCACTCACATTGCCATCTGCCTGAGCGTGGGGCATGGCGATGCCCTCTTCCAAGACCATATAGGGGCCGAATTTGTGAACCGATGAAATCATGGCGTCAACATAGCTCTGGTCGCATTTGTCAGCGCCTACGAGCAACTTACCGCATGCCCTGATCGCTTCCTCCCAATCGGAGGCCTCGACGTGGCAGGCAACAAGCTCGGGCTTAAGAAGATCGGTCAGCATGCTCGTCCCCTACTCCTCGGGCAAGATATGGAAACCAAGTGCCTGGATGTCGCGGGCAAAGCCCTTGACCGTATCAAGCGAGTACTCAAGCAAATCTTTCCCGAAATTCTTGCGCTTGGCAAGAAGGGCATTGGGGACCGTAATGATCTGGCATCCAACGGACTCCGCCTGGAAGATATTGAGGACCTCGCGCGTAGACGCCCAGAGAACCTCGGCAGCAGGCTTAACGGCAGCCTTCTTTACGGACTCCGCCATGAGGGGCAGCGGATCGACGCCGGTATCGGCAATGCGACCGGCGAAGATGGACAGAATAGAGGGGGTCTCGGCAGAGACGGCATCGACAAACTCGTCGACCTGCTCGGGCGTGAAGATCGTGGTGACATTCACCTTGATGCCGTCGGCAGAAAGGCGCTTGACCAGCGCGGCAGTGGACTCGCCCTTGGTGTTGAGCGCCGGGATCTTAACGTAGACGTTGTCTGCCCAGGTTGCAATCTCGCGAGCCTCGGCTTCCATACCAGCCTCGTCGTCGGCGAATACCTCAAAAGAGACCGACACATCGGTAATGTGCTCAAGAACCGTCTTGGCAAAAGCGCGATAGTCAGTCACGCCACCGGCCTTCATAAGGGAAGGATTGGTCGTGAAGCCCTGAACGTTGCCATTGTCATGCATGTCAAGCATGCCTTCGAGGTTAGCGCCGTCGGCAAACACCTTAATCGCCATGTTCGGTCCTTTCTCATCTAGCACTATTGCTATCGAAAGCTTTCTTCTTTGTTTCAAAAGCTTTTCGGCTTTCTTTTATAAACTATTTCAAAAGCCATCGAAAGCTCAATTGTCAACTTTCCGTGAACGGTCGAATATCGGGCGTGAACGTACTTCTTTTGGGCGGCACCTTCAGAATGAGACTCTTTATAGCCCGTTTACGTGCGAACTATCTGCTACGCATGCATTTATGACATGCCATTCCGTTCTTTTGATTCATTCGAATTTGCCTTGTTCTTTTCATATCGATACGTTATATTTCGATTACGAAAGGCGCATCTTTTTACCTTTTGTTCAAAAGGAGCGGCATATGGCATCTACTTCAGACCTTTCACCGGCCGAGCGTCAGCGATTTATCATGAATTGGCTGGCCGAAAAGCCAAATATCTCGGTATCCGACATCGTTCGCCGTTTTTCGGTTTCGGAAGTCACCGCACGACACGACCTCATCTCGTTGGAATCCGAAGGCAAGCTGCGTCGCGTACGCGGCGGAGCGGTATCGCTTTCTCGCTCCAACGCAATCTCGTATCCCGAGGAGCGCATCAATGTCCAAGTCGAGGCCAAGGAGGCCATCGCCGCAACCGCAGCAACTCTTGTTGATGATGGCGATGTTCTGGTAATTGATATCGGCACCACAGGCTTTTACTTCGCCAAGGCCCTCATGGACAAGCGTGAGATCACCATTATCACCGGCGATCTTGCAATCGCGAACTACGCCAGCTTCAATCTCCCCAATGCTTCGGTAGTGCTGCTGGGCGGCTCCGTGCGCAAGGGCCACCTCTATCTCGCGGGCGCACTAACGCTCGACTGCATGAGCAAACTACATGCCGACAAGGCGTTTGTCAGTGCCGACGGATTCCACCCCGACCACGGTTTTACCGTCGAGCACGACTTCTCGGCCATGATCAAGCATATGTACCTTACCAACTCAAACCAGGGCTACATGATGGTTGACCAGGGAAAGTTCAACAAAACCAGTTTTTATCAGTCCGCGCAGATCGATGACCTCGACGGCATCATCGTTGATGGAGACGACGAGGGCATCATGACGGCGGCGATCGAGAGCAGTCGCAGTCATCCCAAGCTCTATATTGCAAAATAGCTCAAATGGCCGGGTCGCCCCCACTGCGGGCGACCCGGCCATTTATTAAATCAACCCAAAATGCTGCATCGCTGTGACGGTACCGTCGTGTGCGACATCGTCGGTCACGTAGTCGGCGAGCGCCTTGACCTCGGGCATGGCGTTGCCCATGGCCACAGCCGTCTCGACGGCAGCGAGCATGCCCAGGTCGTTGCCCGAATCGCCAAAGCCAAAGGTGCGCGCGTTGCCGGTGCGACCTAGGTATTCCAGCGCTCGCGCCACGCCCACGCCCTTGTCGATGCCCTTGGGACTCAGCTCGCGGTTCTGGCCGCCAGTATTGCACAGCTCAAAGTTGCGATCGATAAAGCCGTCATCGTTGGCTACGCGAGCCAGGTTGCACGCGTTAATGCACACCTTGCCTACGTGCAAGCGGCCATCGACGCGCATCTGATCAACGCCATGCACCACGCCGGCGCCTAGCAGAAATGACTGTTCGACACCAACTGGCTCAAGTGAATAGGTGGCACCGTTCGTCTCGAACAACGCCTCGCCGCCCGCCACAGTAATGCGGCGCGCGAGCTCCTCAACAATGCCTTCGTCAATGCAATCCTCGTGCACCACGCGTCCCTCGACCTCGAGCGTGGCGCCCGCCATGGCAACGATTCCCGCCGGGTTCAGCGCACGCAGGCCATCGGCAACCAGCCACAAGGGACGGCCCGTGCAGATAAATGCCTGGTGACCCGCATTGCGCAGACGACCAAATGCATCGACAACAGCCTTCGACGGATGGATTGCATTGAAGTCCTTATCGGTCATATCGTCGGGGTCGAACGACGTCAGCGTGCCGTCCACGTCAAAAAAGAGCACAGCGGAATCGGGGCACGCATCAATCATATGGGTTCCTTTCGAGGTCGATGGCAAACGAAGCATCCATCATATAATGGAGCGACGCAACCAGAGAGGTCACCCATGGAATTTTATGCAAGCTGCCCCGAGGGCTTTGAATCCGCACTCGCCGACGAGCTCAAGTGGCTCGGGCTTTCGCATGTCCGCCGCCTGAAGGGCCGCGCTACGTTTGAGGGCGAGCTCGAAGAAGGCTACCGCGCCTGTCTGTGGTCGTGCCTGGCCAGCCGCGTGTTTGTGGTGCTCGGACGCTTTGAGGCACAGGATGCCGACGAGCTGTACGATGCCGTTTACGACATTGCCTGGGAAAACATCGTCCGCTGCGGCGCCACCATTGCCATCACTGCCCGTGGTGTGACCGAGCAGCTGCGCAACACGCGCTTCTCTGCCCTGCGCGCCAAGGACGCATTGTGCGATCGCCTGGCCGAGACCACAGGCCGTCGCGCCGATGTCGATGCTGCCGACCCCGATGTCCACCTGCTGCTTTCGCTACGCCAGCGCCGTGCGAGCATAAGCCTGGACCTTTCGGGCGACCCGCTGTTCAAGCGCCTGCCGCCCGCCGCGACTCGCGCCGGCGAGGGCGCGCACGTGCTACGCCCCGACTACGCCGCCCTGGTGTTGGCGCAGGTCGGCTGGACCGCGCTGTGCGAGCGCGAGCTGACGGCCGACGATTACGAGAACGAAGCCCTGCCCACGCTGGTCGACGCCTCGTGCGCCGGCGGCGGCCTGCTGCTAGAGGCCGTGAATATCCTAACCGACCGCGCTCCGGGCGCCGCCCGCGAGCACTGGGGCTTTGAGGGCTGGCAGCTGCACGACGCCGCCCTGTGGGAGCAGCTGCGTGCCGAGGCGCGCGAGCGCGAGGCGGCAGCGCGCGAGCGCCAGGTGCGCATCGTGGCCGTGGACATCGACCCCGCCGCCCGCAAGACCGCTGAGCGCATGGTCAAGTGTGCCGGCTACAAGCGCTTTGTCGAATTTTGCGCCGCCAAGTCCGCCACCGTACTGGACCATGCGGGCGCTGTCGCCGGCGCCGCCGTGGTCGCAGACACCACCGAAACGCCGCTTTCGCTCATGCACGACGCCATGACGCTGGTCGGCGAGCTGCGCCGCGCGCCCGAGCTTGCCTCGGCGCCGGTCGCCGCGCTCACCCGCGACGGATTACTGGCCCGCGCGCTCCATGCCGAGCCCGCGCGCTCCATTGCCGTCATGCCCAACAACGAAGAGGCGACTATTGAGGTTTGGCCCTCGCTCGACCACGCCGCCGCGACATTCGAAGCTGCGACCAGCGCAGATGCCGAGGAGCAGACCGCGGATGCCCAAGACGAAGCCGCCAATATCCCCATGCCCGAGCCTGCCGCCATGCTCGACCTGGGCGACGGCAAGCCGCTGCCCGTGCTCATCCCCGAGTCGGAGCAGTTCGCCAACCGCCTGCGCAAAAACGCCCGCCTGCGTCGCAAGTGGGCAAAGCGCGAGGGCGTGAGCTGCTACCGCGTCTACGATGCCGACCTGCCCGATTACTCCGCCGCCATCGATCTGTACGAGGGTTGTCCACAGACTCCGGGCCGCTGGCTCGTCATCGCCGAATACGCCGCGCCCAAGACCATCGACCCCGCACTGGCCCAGGCCCGTATGCTCGATATTCTGGCCATCGCGCCGCGTATCCTAGATGTCCCAGCCGAGCATGTGCACGCCAAGGCCCGCATGCGCTCGCGCGGCGGCTCGCAGTACGGCAAGCAGGGCGCCGGCAAGGGCGCATCGGGCGAGCGCGCCAATATCGCGCGCCGTCGCCTCCCGCTCATCGAAGAGGGCGGGCTCACCTTTGCCGTCAACTTTGACGACTATCTGGATGTGGGCATCTTCCTGGATCACCGCGTCACGCGCAACCTGGTGCGCGAGCACGCCAAGCATGCGCGTCGCTTCCTCAACCTGTTTGCCTACACCGGCACCGCCACCTGCTATGCGGCAGACGGCGGCGTCGAGGAGACCGTGACGGTCGACCTCTCCAACACCTATCTGGACTGGGCCGAGCGCAACATGCGCCAGAATGGCTTTGTGGGGCCGCAGCATCACTTTGTGCGCGACGACGTGCTCGCCTGGATTCGCGACCAGCGCCAGACGCGCAACCGCTGGGACCTGATCTTTGTCGACCCGCCCACGTTCTCGAACTCGTCCAAGATGGGCCGTCGCACCTGGGATGTTCAGCGCGACCATATTGAGCTTTTGGCCGGCGTATCGCGCCTGCTCGCGCAGGGCGGCCATGCCATCTTTAGCTGCAACCTGCGTGGCTTCCGCCCCGAGACGCGCAAGCTCGCCCGCGCGGGCGTGGTGTTGGAGGACATTACGGCGCAGACCATCCCCGAGGACTTCGCACGCAACCAGAAGGTGCACCACTGCTATATCGTGCGCCGCCTGCCCATCGAGGACGCCATGGCCGAGGTCGGCTTTAGCGCCGAGGAAATTGCCGAGCGCGTCGAGGAACTGCGCAACCCCGAGGCCCGCAAGCCCCGTGTGACAGTACCCGCGCACGCGCAGGCCGGCAACGGCAAGTCCAACTTTGCCGGCAAACCCTCCCCCGCCGGCAAGCCCAAAAAGAAGAAGTTCTACGCCAGCAAGCCCAAGGGCAAATAACAAAGTTGCGGTGGAATACGGACTGTTTTGCCTGGAATTAGGCAAATTTAGACCGTATTTCACCGCAACTCATATTGGGATGGTGGTTGGCGATCTAGCCTTGGATGACTAGGCGGTAGCCAATGCCCACGTGCGTTTGGATATAGCGCGGATGCGCGGGGTCGGACTCGATCTTCTTACGCAACGTGCCCATAAAGACGCGCAGGCTCGCCAGATCGCTCTTGGTCGCCGTACCCCAAATCTCGTGCAATATAAACTGGTGCGTCAGCACCTTGTCGGCGTTGTGTGCCAGCAAGCAGAGCAACTTGTACTCGATCGGCGTCAGGTGCAGCTCCTCGCCATCCATCGTGGCGATGCCGGCGTCAAAATCGATATGCAGCTCACCGGTATCGAACGAGCCCTCGGAGGCAACACCGCCCGTTTGCGCATACGAAAGGCGCCTGAGCGTCGTGCGAATGCGCGCGAGCAGCTCTTCGACCGAAAACGGCTTGGTCAGGTAGTCGTCGGCACCGGCATCGAGTGCGCGGATCTTGTCCGCGTCTTCGCTGCGCGCCGAGACCACAATGATCGGCATGCCCGACCATGCGCGCACCGACTCCACCACCTTGACGCCATCCATATCGGGTAGGCCCAGATCGAGCAGCACAATGCTCGGTGCCTGCGACGAGGCGGCGGCGATGGCGGCATGGGCGGTCTCCACAGCCATATGACGCAGGCCGTGCGCCTCGAGCGCGGCAACGATAAGGTTGCGAACGGCAGGATCGTCCTCAACGACCAAGATGAGCGGTTTTACGGCAGAGTTCGGCACGGCGCTACTCCTTATCAAACGAAACATCGGCGACGGGAAGCTCAATCGTAAAGACCGAGCCCTGCGGGTCCGCCGCGGCAACCTCTATGCTACCGCCATGCGCCAACGCAATGGAGCGGCAGAGCGAAAGACCCAGGCCCACGCTGCGATGGCTGTCGGCAAGACCGTGGTTGGCGGTGTAGAACGATTCAAAGATTCGCTCGCGGTCCTCGGGCGCAATGCCCGGCCCGTCATCGGCCACCGAGCACGTCACGTGCCCATCGTCGACGCCAATCGAAATCACGATATGCGAACCCGCGGGCGTATACGTGATGGCGTTGTTCACCAGATTCACCACGAGCTGTACCATCAGACGCGCGTCGACGTTAACGAGCGCCGGCTCATCGCACGCCACCACCTTAAGGTCGTGCTCGCGCACGGCCGGACTTACGTGGCGCAGCGCCTCCTCGACGATATCGTCCATGAGCTCGAGCGTAGTCGCCAGATGCATACCGCCGCCCTCGAGCTTGGTGATGGCAAGCAGGTTCTCGACGGTGGCGTTGAGCCATTGCGCGTCCGAGCGAATGGACAGGAGCATGCCGCGGCGCGTCTGGTCGTCGAGCTCGGCGGTGCCGGTCGAGCCCTGGTCGAGCAGCACGTCGGCATTGCCCGAAATGCTGGTAAGCGGCGTGCGCAGATCGTGCGAAATGGAGCGCAGCAGGTTGGCGCGCAACTGCTCGTTTTTGGCAAGCACCGCCGCCTCTTCGCGGGCCTCCATGGCGCGGGCGCGATCGAGTGCCAGCTCGCCTTCGCTCACGATGGCATCGGCAAGTGTCCGCTCCTCGTGCGTCAGCACGTCGGACTCGGCAACGATAGCCAGCACGCCCACAACCGAGGCGGGGTCGCCCGCGCGCACCATGGTGTCGCCCGAGCGTACGGTCAAGTAGATGCCAAAGAACGCCGAGCCGCCATAGGTGGCATCGAGTGGTGTTCCCACATAGGCGGACGCCGAGAGCCGCGGCGGCATTTGCGACGCCAGCTCGTGCACCGGCACGGCATCGCCCACGGCCGTATACGTCGCGCGCGGCAGCAGGTCATCATCATCGGCATCATCGCTGTACCACACGACCGGGCAGCCCGAAAGACGCGCCAGCTGCGTTGCCATGGCGTGCACAATCTGCTGCTGATCGGCACAGCGCTGCAGCATGCGGTTGGTCTCGAGCACCATCTGCGTGCGGCGGTCGCTGGCGGCGGCCTGCGCCAAGGCGCGGCGCAGGGCCAACGCGATCGAACTCGACACAAGCGAGACCGCAAACATGATGAAGAACATGCCGGGATAAACACGGTCGATAAACGACAGCGAGTAGCGCGGGTCAACAAACAAGAAGTTGTAGAGCGCCACGGCGGCAGCCGAGCTCAGCAGGCAATACAGGCGGCTCCAGGTAAAGAACGCGCACAGCTGCACGGCGAACACATAGACGATCATGATGCTCGGCGCGAGACCCGGATGGTCGAGCAGCGCGCCCGCAATCGTCGCCGCGACCAGCAGCCCCGCCGATACGCAGGCGTCATACAGAGGGCTGCGACGCGTCAGCGTCGTGCGCCGCCACCAAAAGTTCTCGGCAATATCGCCGTCCGCATGGACGTCCATCAGCGCCCCGCCCCTCTCTCAAAAACAAAAACCACCACAAAGGGGACAGGCACCTTTGTGGTGGTTTCCCCTTGTGGTGGTTCCAAGTGTATAGCCTTTACAGCCTGCGGTCGCTAGACAAACAGCAGACGTCGACTACGGACGCTCGTCGGGAGCCAGGCGCTGCATCTTGCTCACGGCCTTAAACTTGGTGAACAGCGGCACGTACTCAAAGCTCACGTTGGAGTTCTCCAGGCCGTACCAGCGCGCAGGCGTGCCGGCGGCGCGGCGGATGATGTACTTGAGCGTGATGGCCGTACGCTCGCTGGGCTCCACGTCGCTTTCGGGCGCCAGCAGCTTGCGGATCATGACGAACTTAAACGTACCGATGTTGCCCGGATCCTTGTAGACCGAGTAATCGTGCGTCTGCGCCGGCAGCTCGCCGCTGGCAGCCAGGTCCTGAACAACCTGGCGCAGGTAAGCATTGACGCGCTGGTTGATCTTATAGCCCAGGTACAGATGCACGCGGAATACGTAGTCGGTTCCGAACGTCTCGACCGAGTAGGCAAAGGTATGCGGCTCCTCCATGGTCTCGACATTCACGAACCACCAGGCGCGAGCGCGCTTGGGGTGCTTATCCAAAATCGAGTAGACGATATCGCGGTCGATATAGTCGGTGTTGGTGTCCTTGGTCAGGTACACGATGTTGTCGCTCATGAGCTCGTAGCGATCGTCGTCGCGCAGGCGTTTGAGCTGCGGCAGATAGCTGCGCAGCGGCAGCAGCGTAAACTGACGTTGCTCGACCGCCGTGCCGTTGTACCAGCACACCATAATGCCCATGATGAGTGCGGCCATAAGGATGGTGAAGTAGCCGCCGTGGAAGAACTTGGTGAGCGAGCTCACAAAGAAGAAACCCTCGAGCAAAAGGAAGAAGGCAGCAAAGATCCACGGCGCGACCTTGAGATTGCGCTCCACGTGCAGATAGAAGAAGAGCAGCATTGTCGTGCACATCATGGTCAGGGTAATGGCCAGGCCGTACGCGGCCTCCATGTGCGCCGAGTTCTGGAACAGCAGCACCACGACGACGCAGCCCACGAGCATGACGTTATTGACCATGGGGATGTAGAGCTGGCCCTTGGTCTCGGCAGGATAGAAGACCTGCATATGCGGCATGAGGTCCAGGCGGCTGGCCTCGGACACCAGCGAGAATGCGCCGGTGATGAGCGCCTGCGAGGCGATGATGGCCGCGACGGTGGAAAGGCCGACGGCAAAGGGGCGCAGACCCGGGGCGAGCATCTGGTAGAAGGGGTTGAGGTCGGCGATACCCATGAGCTCCGGGTTGCCGGCGTTGTTGATAAGCCACGCGCCCTGGCCCATGTAGGACAGCAGCAGGCAGCACTTAACGAACGGCCAGGTGGCATAGATGTTGCCGCGGCCCACATGGCCCATGTCGGAATAGAGCGCCTCGGCACCGGTGGTAGCGAGGAAGCAGCTGCCCAAAATCATGATGCCCGCATGGTTGTTGGGGCTCAGCAGAAAAGCGATGCCACGCAACGGGTTGAGGCACAGCAGCACCGCGGGATACTGGCAGACAAAGAACAGGCCCGTGCCGCCCAGGAACAAAAACCACAGCGTCATGATGGGGCCGAAGGCGTGACCGATCTTGGCCGTGCCGATGCGCTGCACCAAGAAGAGCGCGATGATGATGGCAAGCGTGATGGCGACGACACGACCCTGGTCGTCACCGAGCACGGCATGGACCGCCGGGATGGTGCGCAGGCCCTCGATGGCCGTGGTGACGGTAACGGCAGGCGTCAGGATGCCGTCGGCGAGGAGCGCCGCGCCGCCCAGCATGGCGGGGATGATGAGCCACTTGCCGCAGCGCTTGACCAGGCTGTACAGGGCAAAGATGCCGCCCTCGCCGTGGTTGTCGGCGCGCAGCGAGATCAGCACGTACTTGACGGTCGTCAGCAGCGTGACCGTCCACACGACAAGGGAGAGCGCGCCGAGCACGAACTCCTGCGTGACGCTTCCGATGCCGCCGTTGCCGGCAACGAGCGCCTTGGTTACATACATGGGGCTGGTGCCGATATCGCCATACACCACGCCCAGCGTGACGAGCATCGCCGAGATGCTCACAGGAATCGCAGCGTGCGAGGCTACTTCCTTTGCCTTTTGTTCCATAAGCCGGTTTCCTCCCAATTTTAACGTTCGACGGGATTATATGTAATCAGCCCATATTTTAATGGCACCGTTTTCCCAGCTAGATAAACATTTATGCGGCCTTTAGGCCACCGCGGCGATATGGAATGTGACAAAGGGACGCCCCCTTTGTCACATTCGTCATTTTCCGAGCCAGTTTTTGAGCCACCACTCCATAGAGCGGCTCATCTCGGCCATAAAGGGGCTCGTGTGCTTACGGGTGTAGATGTCGATGACGCGCTCGCCCACCTCGCGGGCGTGCGGGCGAAACATCGCATCCATCTCGGCCACCTGCGCATCCATCGTCGCGGCGTCGGCACGACAATAACGCTCCTCGTGCACCAGGTTCACCACGGGATGCGCGATTGCCGGGCGCTCCTTACGGGGCGTGCCGATGATGAGCATCGACAGCGGCATGGTATAGGCAGGCAAGTCCAGCAGTGCGGCAACTTCCTCGGCGTTCTCGACGATATCGCCGATATAGCAGCTCCCCAGCCCCAGAGATTCGGCGGCGACCACGGCGTTTTGAGCGGCGATCACGGCATCCTGCGCCGCGATGGCAAAGTCGCCCAAACCCGGCGCGCGGCGGGGCGCCTTGCCCGTGCGCTCGACAAACTCGGGTTCAAAGCAGCCCACGTGCTCAAACAGATCGATCCACTTGGCATAATCGACCACAAATATAAGTGCCCAGGGCGCCTTGGCGATCATGGGCTGGTGATCGCACAGGTCGGCCAGACGGTCCAGCGTAGCCTGCTCGCGAATGCTCACGATGGAATACATCATCATGGCGCCCGCCGACGGCGCGCGACTCGCCGCATGCAAGATCGCCGCCCGCTGCTCGTCGGTCACCGCCACGGGACGGCCGTCGTCATCGTGCGCAAAAGCGCGCGTGGACGAGCGGTGCTCCAAAATGTCCAGTACCGCGTTGCCCGTAGTCTCGACCGGATAGCCGTACGTATCCACGCCCGCAGCTCCGTCGCCGCCCATGTCCGCCTCGCAAACCTGCTCGCTCATCGCCCTACCCTCGCCATTTCTTCAAGAAGCCTTTACGTTTCCGTGTAATTCCCGTCCATTATCGCGCAGGTCGCCACTACATTGCGCCACACCGCCACACGCGCGCGTTAATATGGCTGGTTGGTGTGCGCAGCCACCAATTGCTGCGCATATCTTGGTAACAATCGGGTAAATCCCCGCTTTCGTAGGTTTTAGTTTGTGAGGAGTCTCAGCATGTTCGCTGCCGCCATCTCGCTCGTCGGTCTTGCGGCGACCGTCTACCTTGTCTTGCGCGAGGCCAAGGCCGTTTGCGCAAAGTCGGGCACCGTTGCCAAAAGCGCTCTTGGGTGGAGCGTCGCCTTTGGCCTGTTCCAGCTCTTTTTGACTGTCTGGGGCGCTATTGGTCTCGTCGCGCAAAACGAGCCGCTCGCCTTTGTGATGCTCATCCTGACCAACGCCATCCTCACCGGCTGCGCTTGGGCCAGCATCGCCCGCGACCGCATCGCCCCGCGCGTCTTTGCGTTCGCCTCGGCCGACGCTCCCGCCCCCACTGGCAAGCTCGCCCGCCTGCGCGGCGCCTTTGTGGGCAAACCGCTCGTCGCCGCCGTCCTGTGCCTGCTGCTCGCCGGCGTCTTTGCGCTGCTGGGCATGGAGGTCTCGTCCAACCACGACTTTACCTGGGTCTACCCCCTGTGCATCCTGCTCGAGTGGGCCATCATCACCGTGCTCATGACCGGCCTGTTCTTCCTATTCCAGCGCCACGGCGCAGCTCCCGCGGTCCTGGCCTTTGCCCTCTTTGTCCTGGGCATTGCCGAGTTCTTCGTCATCACGTTTAAATCCATGCCCATCCAGCCGGGCGACCTTTCGGCCATCTCCACCGCCGCCGCGGTCGCCGGCAACGGCTACACCTTCTCCATCTCGCTGTTCTGCGTGTTGTCCATGGGCTTTACCGCCATCGCCATGCTGCTGTGCGAGTACGCCGGCCTGGTGGCACCGCACCGTCAGAAGGGTGCCGCCAACGCCAAGCGCATGCTGCTCACCAACCTGCTCGTAGCGGTGCTGTGCCTGGGCGGCGTGACCGCGCATGTCACGCTCATCGACTACTACAACACTCTCGGCATCACCGTCTACACCTGGCGCCCGCTCGAGAGCTACTGGCGCGAGGGCTACCTGCCTGCCTTTATTAGTGCAGCGCAGTCCATTAAGCCGCCCAAACCCGCCGACTACTCCGTCGACGATGCCAAGGCCACGCTCAAAAAGTACGCCAAGGCCTACGACAAGTCCGACGCGGCCAAGAGCGACGAGCGCGCCGCCGCAAAGGAGCAATTCGACAGCGAGAAGCCCACGGTCATCGCCATCATGAACGAGACGTTCTCGGACCTGTCCATCTACCAGAACATGCGCGCCGGCTACGAGGGCCCGCAGTACTTTAAGAACCTGTCCAACTGCCTCAGCCGCGGCAAGCTCTATGTGAGCGCCTACGGCGGCGGTACCGCCAATACCGAGTTTGAGTTTATGACCGGCAACTCCATGGCCAACCTGGGCTCGGGCGTGTACCCCTACACCATCTACAACATGGAGACGACCGGGAACCTGGCAGAGCAGTTCAAATCGCTCGGCTATTCCACCACGGCCATGCACCCCAACCACGCCACCAACTGGAACCGCGAGAACGTCTATAAGGACTTTGGCTTTGACCAGTTCCTGTCCATCAACGATTTCCAGGGCGCCGATACCCTGCGCGGCATGGTGACCGACCAGGCTACCTACGACAAGATTCTGGAGCTGCTCGACCAGAACGCCGATCCGCAGTTTATCTTCGACGTGACCATGCAGAACCACTCGGGCTACGACACGGGCCTGCTGCCGGTCGACAAGCAGATGCACCTGAACATCGACACGACCGACCTGGACGCCAAGACCGTCGAGGACGGTACGCTCTCCGATGTCGACGAGTATGTCTCGTGCATCGAGCAGTCTGACCAGGCGCTGCGCTACTTCCTCAACGCCCTGAGCAAGCTCGACCGCAAAGTGGTCGTGGTGTTCTGGGGCGACCATCAGCCGTTCTTCCCGTCCAAGTTCAACGACAAGTGGTTTACCGGCGAGGATGATGCCACGCACCAGGAACGCCTGTGGCAGACCGACTACATCATTTGGGCTAACTACGACGTTGCCGGTTGCGACCAGACGAGTGAGACCGACGACCTGTCCACCAACTACCTGTCCACCCAGCTCATGCAGCTGATCGGCGCACCGCTGACCGACTACCAGAAGGCGCATATGACGCTGCGCGAGTCGCTGCCCGCCATCAACTCCGTGGGCTACGAGGACGCCAGCCTGCGCTGGGCGCTCTCCTCCAACGTCACCGGTGACGACGCCGCTGCCGCAGCCGCCACCAAGGCGCGCGAGGATTACGCCAAGATGCAGTACTACGAGATGTTCCGCGACGGCAAGAACGTCTATACGGAGCACTTCCAGACCGAGGCCAACGAGACCGACCCCAACCTGGCGCCGGGCACGACCAAGATTAAGTAGCGACACGTCTTAACTGGTTCGTCTGCCTGGCGGCGCGGAATGTAAGGTTCCCTGCTCGGACAGTCCTGCTCGCACGGAGAGCACATTAAGTGCTCTCCGGCTCGTGCGGAACTCGCGATGAACCTTACATTCCGCGTCGCCAGGCAGACGCCTCGGTGTTGAAGCGCGGCTTGTCATGAAAGCATCCGCAACATATATAAGTTGAAGGCCACATTAAGTGGCCTTCTTTATATTCGGAAAGTGTGTCCCGGAATCTGCCTTCGGAATGGGACGCAGTTTCCGCTTGAGGGCCTGTTGGGAAAGCGCATCCCACTTCAAGAGAAAATTCCGGGTCGCACTTTCCGCTAAGGCTCTCAACCGGAAAGTGCATCCCATTCCAAGCCTTAATTCCGGGACATAGTTTCCGGACAAGACATCAACCGGAAAGTGGGGACCACTCTGAGCGCCGATTCTGGGACACACTTTCCGAAACCCCGCCCATCCGGAAAGCCCGTCCCACTCCGTATACATCCAGGCATGAAATCATCAGCTTATTAGGCCTTCTATCAATAAAGAGACACCCTCCCGGGCGGCGGGCACGAAGTTCATCGCGAGTTCCGCACGCAAAGAAGACCACTTAATGTGGCCTTCGTCTTGCGCAGGACTGTAGAGCTGGGAACTTCGTGCCCGCCGCCCAGGAGGGCGTTGCGTTTAGAAGATGGACCTAGCGCTTGTTCCTCCGGGACAAAAGAAGCGCGGCTATAAAAGCGATGATGGCAAGCGCCAGCAACACCAAAAGCAAAGCGAGCGTGTTGTCGCCCGTTGCCGCCAGACCAAGCAAGCCGGGCTTCTTGCTGCCAGCAGGTTGTACGGGGATCTTCTCGCCATCGTCTTCGGCGGTGATTTCCCAGCGAATTGCCTTGTTTGCGTCGGCAAGCTCGTTGCCCACCGACGTCGGGACACTTAGTTGCAAATTGAGTACCGTGCTGCCATCGCTCGTAAACGTTGCGACCTGCGTGGGATAGGCAAACACGCTGCCCGGCGTTCCCGTCTGGAGCCAACCGGCAGACGCATCGGCCGCCGACGCCGTTAGGGTAATGGGCGACAGCAGATGTGCCGTCTCGTGATCGACAACAGCCCGCACAAACACACGTACCTGGGACTTTACACCCGTGGCACGAACCCCAATCTGTTGCTCGCGTACATCGCCGGGCATTAGATCTTTAAAGGCTGGAAACAGATCGGGCTCCCCCGAGGAGTCCGTCGCTCCCGATACCGTTAGCTGGCGTGCATTTCCGTCATAGGCAATCGAGGGCGTATCGGCGAACGCACGGGCAGGAACGGCGAGCGCGACCACGCAGAAAATGGCCGCGACCACACAACGCAAGGAACGCGCAACGTCTTTGAAAATCGGTAAAGCCATGCTTACGCACCTCCGTGCGGCGGCACCAGCACGCCATCTTTGACCGTACAGTTCCATGCCTCGGTGACCGCATCGTCGGGCGTAGACTGAATCGCTTGGGTCGAGATGTCAACAACTAGGTTTTTACCATCTGCCTTCTTCTCGGACACGCCCTTGATGAGCACGCCCGTCTTGTCGAGCGGCGCAACAGGAGACGTCCAGTAGTAGAACCCGTCGGCCGAGCGAACCCAAGACGAGGCACTGCCAGTAGTTGAGGCATTGGACACACTGCCCCACGCAATGACGTAGTCGGTGCCGGCAACTGGTTCATCCCACAGGCGCGCGCCATTCTGGTCCTGCCAGTAGATATCCACCACAACACGCAGGTATGCCGGGGCCGAGCCGTTGTTTGTAATCATGACGTTGCTCTTCACATTGCCATCGAGCTTCTCATCTACCGAGGGCGCCACCGAACCAAAACCAAACTCGTTGACCAGCACGCCCGTAACCGAAAGCCAAGCAAAGGTACCGGCAGCGCCAGCCAACAGAAGGACGCCAACAAGGAGGGCGACGATTTGCTTGCGCTTAGTCATCCTAGTCCTCCTTCTTCAGCGTGCCGTTTTTCCAAACATTCTTGGCACGCGAGCCACCATCGACCCATTTGTCATTCGCGCGCGTGTTGACGCACGTCACCACGGTGTCGCCCGCACTCGAGGCAGACGAGATGATGAGCTCGGCAGATTTGCCGGGCGCCTTGCCCGGCGTACTCAGTTCACCCTCGTAGCGCCATGCCCAAGCCGTGTCTTCCTCGACGGTATAGGCGCCCGCCGGAGCAGCAAATTGCACGCTGCCGACATACCAGACCTCACCGTTTTCGTCGCGCTGCTCGCTAACTTTCACCTCGACCATGCGCGTCTCGGCAGGAGAACCCTCCGACGCCTTTCGCGTTACCTTAAAGCGGAACGTTTGCCCCATTGCGCTGGCGTCGGTAGTCTTTTTAACGATCGTCAGCGCATGAGTCTGGGTAAATTTGAACACGGCATTACCGGGACCTTGCTCGCCTTCGCCTGTCTTCTTGGACTCCAGGCGGTTGACCAGGTCGAACGAGCCGCCACCCGAACCCAGACTGTAGAGCGAGACAAACTTGCCGTTCACAGGCTTTTCCGCCGCAGAAACGCCCTCTGCACCAGGGCCGTAGCTTGCCTGCGTTACCGTAACAGTCAGTTGCGTCCCCATAAACGGCTTGGCAAAGCAGACCTTAAACGGCGCATTGTCGGCACTGTCACCGACGGTGTTGGCCGCGGCGGGATCGAGCAGCCACTTAAGCTGCGCGGTCATAGTTACGGGGCTCGCGGGATCAGACGTATCGTTGGCAACCACGCGATACGTCACAGGATACAGGTCCATGTCGCCCTTGACTGGCTCGCCCTTGAACTCATCCCAAGACTTTGCAGTGCCATCGGCACCCACATATCGCCACTCCAAGAAGAGCTCGCGCTTATCGCCATTGGCAGCAGCCTGTTCATCGAGCAGCGCGACGATCTTGGAGTGGGCGTCCGGGTCGTACGCCACGGATTTTTGCTCCATCACAGGGTTGCCGCTCTCGTCCATTTTGGGAACATCGACCGTGTAGACAAAGCCAGGCTTACCGTCCTGCGCGCGCTCGTCGCCCGAGTCGACCGTCGCCGTAAAGATGACCGCCCCGTCGACGCTGTGATAGCGCACCTTATACGGCGTGACCTTGTACACCGCGGTATACGTCGCGCCCTTAAAGGGTTCACTACCCTCGAGGGGATACTTATCGTCTTCGGTCATCAGAGTGTATTTACTATCGGATTCATAGTCACGCGACCAGCCGACAAAGTCGTACTTGGTGCCATCCTTGCCGACAACCTCAGCTGCAGCTCTTACTTCCAGCGAAATTTGATCGCCAGAGTCGGTGCGCGAAAGAGAACGCACGGAATCGGGGTTATCCAGATTGGCATCGATATTCGATTGGACAATTACCGCGCTGGCACGGTAGACCGGGTACAGCTCCATGGGGGCGTTAACCACAGTGTTTGTATTCACCATGGGGAGGCCGTCCGACCAAACGACATAACCGTTGCCGGATGCCGGTTTAGTTTCCGTCCAGCCTACGAAGGCATTGTATGCGTTCGTTGCAGCATCGATGTCGCCAACGTTATACGTCGGCAGCGGCATGCCATCCTTAAGGCTGCCGAGCGTATTGCCCTCCTGCGCGAGCTTGCCATCGATATCGGTGTCGTTCAGGTGATACACCACCGCAATGGGCGTGTAGTAGGCCACAAACGTATAGGGTTTACCCGGCTCCACGGTATAGGAATAGGTATTGCCGCCTTCGCCCGTCGGATCGAGCTTCTTTACCGTTCCGTCGGGAAGCTCGATCTCGAGCTTCTTAAGCTGATAGGCGCCACCAGTACCGTCGGCATACACCGTCGTCGTAATGTCGGGGCTCACCGTAGCCACCACGTCACCGTTCTGCTGGGGATCAAGTTTGGGCGTAATGTCGAATCGCGGAACATTGATGCCCGGCGTTCCATCAAAGCCCTTGCGGTGCAGGTTGGTGGTGTAGCTAACGTCGTACTTTACGTACACGGGATAGGCATCCTGCCACTGGGTAACCTTGGACGCGTTGGTCGCCAAGTACGGCGTCGCTTTTTCCGGATCACTTGTCACATAGGGGTCACCGGCAACATCATAGATATAGTTCCAGACGTCAGAATCCTTCTGGACCTCGGCGGTCGAAATCCAACCAAGGAACTTATAGCCATCCACGGCCATGTCGGCATCGGTCGGAGAGGCTTCAAGCGTCAGATTGGGATTGACGTCGCCCTTCTTTCCGCCCTCGGGCTTGTCGTTTACCGTCTGATTGGTATGGATAAACGGATATTTATAGGTGTAGGTGCTATCGGAGCCCAGCAGCAACGGGGCCTCATAGCGCCGCGTGACACTCTTAACCGAGGCACCGCCCTTGCCATAAAAGCTGACGCTTGTCGTCACCATGGCGCGCATGTAATACTCCGAATCGATGCCAATCTCGCTCTGAACGGGGTTGCCCACGCAGGTCCAGTATCCGCCTTGACGCTCGAGGGTCCAGAAATTTAAGCGGTATCGCTCGCTCGCCGGCCTAAAGTAAAACTTCAGCGCTCCTGCGACCCACTCGTCATCCAGCGTGCCCGAACCCGGGAAATCCGTATCGGCAATGACATTTTTTCGGGTATCCGCACCTGTATCGTTTTTGACCGTATGCGAATACGCCTTCAAAGGCGCCACGATGAGTGTCTCTGCCCCAAAGCGCCCCTCATTGCATTCGTCCTTATAGTTTTCCTTCAGTCCGTGATAGACGTGCTCGGGACCCCAGTGCACGATATTCTCCCGCACGTAGCTCGATCCGACCTGCTCGTTGAACGAAGTTTGGTACCCGTTCCACACAGAGCAGAGGAGTCTGGATTCCTTATAGGCATCGTTCGTCATAGACTTGACGTAATAATCCACGCGGTACTCAAAGCGCGCGGTATAGGTATGCGGAACGGTCAGGTCCACATTGTCGGGAAGCGTGTAACTGGGGTCGCGGCTTACGCGCACCTCGACCTCGGACCCATCGGCAGTCTGCTTGTTTTCGTACCAGCCCAGGAAGCGGTAGCCGTCAGGCAACGCGCCCCCATCGGACAAGGGCTTATTGTCTACACCGCGCACCTGCACTGTATAGACACTGGCGCCATCCTCGGAAGTCTGGACATCGACATGGGTGTTGCCCACGCCGACACGCTGGGTCTTATCTTCAAGCTCATCCTGTTCATTGCCCTCGAACACTGTCATGATGTTCGAGACGTAGTCGCTGTACACCGGATAGAAGTCGGTCGGGCCAAGCACGGTAATCTCGGTACCAGCAGGATAGAACGCGCCGGCATTTTTTAGCTCGGCGAGCTGGGTCGAGGTAATGGCTGCATAGCCACCGTTCATCTGAGCCTCTTCGCTCGGCTTCGTTGTCCAACCGATAAAGGTGGCGCTGGAAGACAGCGTGCCACGATCGGTAGGAGCGGCGGGGTTGAGCTTCGCGCCGTAGCGATACCAATCGCCCGATTTGTCGTGTGCAGTGCCGCTCTGGCAATCGAGCGTTTCGCCCTGGACGTTATAGAACAGCACCTGCGCCTCGTACGAAGCGATAAACAGGTCATTGCCCTTAAAACCGTCGACCCCCTTGGCATTATCGGCGGTATAGGTTGACGTTTTCTCGTGCGCCTCGCTCTTCTGGACCTGCTTGCCGGCAGTCACCGCAGCGTCATCGGTCTTGCCGTTAAACCAGCTGTTGTCATGATCGATGCGGTTCACTTTAACCCCGGGCTCGCGGAACCAGCCCATAAAACGGTAGCCGCCGTTCTCCTTGGTCAGGCCATCAGGCTTTGCGGAGGTATCCTGCCTAAACGTCACCGATGTATCGCCCTGGGCCAAGCCCTGAGCCGTTCCCGCCAGCACGGCGCTCACGGCAAAGGCGTACGGATCCGAGGTCGCTTGATCACTACCGAGCTTGGTTGCCGCAATTGTCGCGGTACCCGCACCGGGAAAATCGATCGTCGCCTTAACGCTTTGGCCATGCACGGGAATTTTCAGCTTGTAATCCATCGCCCACTCATTGGTGTGCGGGCCACGCAGGGCCCCGTCGTTAGCAGTCGAGCGCTTGGTGCCGGCACAAAAGTCGTAGTCGTGCTCTTCCCACAGCTCGCGCGTGGTGTAGCGCTCGTCATCCCACGGACCATAGCCATCGCCCTTGGTGGTGCCGTCGCCGCCAAACGAGGGGATTTTCTTTTTGGCAGGGTTGCCCTGGCTGCTGCCTTTCAGGCTCACGCTCGGCTTAAAGTAGCATTCGGTAACCGTGGCATCATCCTTGTTGGCACGTGCGGCAATGCCGCCCAGGTTCACATCGTTTTGAATGATGGGGATCACGGCGATGGGATTGTACTGACGCGAGCTCAAGTCGCCCGCAAAATGGCTTCGAACGAGCTCATTGCCCTTTTCGGTTAGAATACGACCCGCCAAGCCACCCGTCCACGCACGCGTCACGGCGACGACGCCCACATATGACGCGGCATAGCTGTAGCACTGCGCCGTCGAGAAGCAGTCGATAATCTTGGCGTTACCCGCCATGCAGCCCACAAAACCCGAGGCATACACGTTATTGCCGCCCAGAGCGCCAACGGCCACGTCGTACTTATTGGTGACGTCGGTCATGCCCTTCTCGGCAATCGAGCCGTCGTCCTTACGCGTCGGCGTCACGCGGCAGTACTCGATAGTCGAGTTCGTAACGTAGCCGGCAAACGCCGCCATATACAGGCCCTCACCGCCGAGCGCCTGCACGCCCGAGGTCGTATTGTTGACGGCACGGCCGCCACGGACCTCGCAGTTGTAGAGGGTGCAACCGTCGAGCTCGCCGGCGATGAGACCGCCCTCAAAGCCTGCGTTGGTAATGAGGTTGAGAGCATTGTTGGCGCAGGTCACGTGCAGCGTGCTCTCCATGACCATAACGTTTTCGAAGCGCGTATTGACGGCCTTGCCCACGATAATGCCACCGCGGAAGTCCGCCCACACGTTGGCGTCCTTAACCAGGAAGTTTTTGATGGTGGCACCGTTGGTCTCGGCAAAAAATCCCGTATCGCGCTCGGGGTCAAAAGCGTCTTTATCGTAGTTCAGGCCCTCAACGGTGTGGTTTTGACCATCGAACACGCCCTTAAACGGATGCTCCTTGTTGCCAAACGACAGATGCTTAACGGTGTTTGCAACGATGTCTTTCATGTCGTCGCTGTCGAGCTCAATGTCGTTATCGAGATAAACGTGCCAGCCGGACGTATCGCGCTCGCGCGACAGCGCCACACACGACAAAAAGTCAGCCTCGTTTTTGATGTGGAATTCGGTTTTGGCCTCGGGCGCATCCTCGGCATGCGCCACCGCCGGCAGCACCATAACGCAACAAAGGGCGATTGTCGCCACGGCAATCAGCCTGCTAAGCACACCTCGGTTCACAATCTTAATCTTCATGGGCTAGTTCGCCTCCGGCCAGCCCACGACGTCGAGCACATCGAGGACGGTATCGTTTGCCTGCTGATTTTTGGCCTGCACGGCCTGAACGTCGATATCGAGTTTGAATGAGCCACCGCGCGCGGCCTCGTTGTAGTCGCCCACAAAGCGCAACGAATCCATGAGGCTCTCCGTCATGGCGCCGGGGTCGAGCATGCCGCCACGACCAGCCAATCCGCGGTAGTAGTACCACCCATCGCCGCCATCGATCCACGGGGACCCCTCGCCCGCGTTCACGTTAAAGGCAACGTTGCCCGAGGCATCCGCACTCGAACCGTCGGGTGCCACTGACGTCATGCATAGACGAGCGCGAACGTACTCAGGCTGCGCGCCGGCGTTCTCCACGCGCACAATGCGGCTGATGTCAGAGCCACTGGCCTTGGTGTCGGGATAGTCCCCGTGCTCGTTGGCCTCAAACGGAATCTCCTCGCCCTGCTCGTTGAGGGTAAATTCGCAGACTCGTACCTTCACGCTGCCAAATGATAGAACGTTGTTCGCCGGAACCATATCAACGGTAAAAGCCAGCGTGCCACACAGGCATGCCAGGGCCAACAGCGCCATCGCGGCAAGCGCCAAGGTGCGTTTCTGATTGTCGGAAAGATAATTGAGCATTACGTTCGCCAGTCGTCGATAAAAAGGGGGACCGAGATCCCAGCCCGAATATAGGGGTGGGGGCGGGCCGGGATCTCAGTGGGGGGGGATTAAGCCTGAGCCTGAGTCTTAGCCCATTCCTTGGCCTGCTTAAGGGCGTTAGCGGCAGCGTCGGTCTCGTTACCCTTCTGGTCAGCGCCGAAAATGTAGGCGGAAACGACAATCTTAGGCTCAATCTTCTTGCCCGCACCGTCCTGGCCCGAGACAACATCCTCGCTCGTCATTGCGCCGGGAATCATCACCTGGCTAAAGAGCTCGCCGGTGTAGACGTCCTCGATGGCGTCCTTGGCACCCAGAACCGCGGGGCCACTCGTAGCACTCTTGGCATACATGAACAGACCGCTCACATACTGGCCTTCGTTACCGTTGGTCTTAGCACCCACGGCGGCATCCTCAACCGGCTTCCAGTTAGTAGTGTTAAGCGTGAAGTACGGGGTCTTGTTAAGGGCGTTTTCGGCGCCTGTCTTCACAATTGCGTTCTTTACATAGATGAACACAAAGGCGTCGTCGGAACCCTTCTTGATGCCAACGTTGGGGTTCTTGTCGGTGGTGGCGCCAGGAACGATCTTGGAGTTTTTAACCCACTTGGTCTCGAACAGGTAGGCTTTGCCGTCATTCACTTCGGTGCCGGGCTTCTCGGGATCGGTCGGATCGGGTTTTTTGTCCGTAGGGCCAAAGCTGCCCACCGTAAACACGTTCTCCAGGCTTTGCGTAGCCGTCAGCCATGCATAGGTACCCACGCCGGCAGCCAGCACCAACAGCAGCAGGGCGGCAATGATGCCGTAGCGCTTTTTCTTCTTGTTTTCCATCGTTCTCTTCCTTTCGAGAATCGTTTCCCCGGCAACGGCCCCTACCGCCGCCGACGCTTTTCCCTGCCGCTATGAACGCCGCTCCCTCGCATGCACGCGGGTATGCTTGCCCGCAGGCTCGTCGGGAACCATCCGATCGAGCACTATCGACGCCGCGATCAGCAGCGCCAGAACGGCCACCACAACAAGCAAACCGGGCATCGTCGTGCAATATGCGTTAACGAAGCCTAGGTAAGGGACACAAAAAGAAACAGTGCCGATAACACTCGAAAAAGGCGTGTGCTCGGCATCGTGCATGATGCTTCCGTCTGCATTTTTGTTCGCAATTCCCTGCGTGCCGATCATCTGCGCCACAGGGTCGATCTCGTACACCTGGTGCGTCACCACGGCGCCGTCCGATCGGTAAAAGGTTGCATTGTCGCCCACGGCAATATCCGTTGGCTCAACCTGGCGGACAAACACCATGGAGCCAACGGGAAGCTCGGGTTCCATAGAGCCCGAAAGCACAGCAAAGGGCGTGTATCCAAATGCGCGAGGCACAAAAGAAACAACGGCAAGGGCTATGACAAGCGCGAACGCCAAGCTACTCAAAAGCGTAATAAATCGTTTGAGTCTACGCGCCGTCAAAGTGATAATTCATCCCCCTTGAGGACCTATTCGACCCATCCAAAGGTCAGCAAGTTTCAACAGGAACCGCAAGGCGCTTGAAAAGTGAGTCCGAAATAAGCCAATTTGGAATCTTTTCGTAATAAAAACATAGCGATGTGCTACATATTTTTCAATGTTTTATCGCTAAATGCTACTTATTTTGGCGTAAGTGGTCATTTATCCCCAAATTAGTCTGTTTTATCCAATACTTACGACTAACCCCCTACGCAACTTCCCCATAGAAGGTTCGTTTTTTGCGAAACTAAAATAATGGTACCCCCCCCCCCCACATTAAAACAAACTACTGGAAGTGTCATTTATTTCCGACCCCCCTTTGCCGGAGTTTTATGACAGCCCCATCTAGTTCGCAGCCCATAATCCTCTGAGAACCGTGTCCCAGAATTCGCTTGCGAAATGGGATGCGGTTTCCGCTTGTGGCCCCGTTGGGAAACCACATCCCACTCCGATCGCAAATTCCGGATCGCACTTTCCGCCAAGACCCTCAACCGGAAACTACATCCCATTTCTCGACCGAATGCTGGGATGTAGTTTCCACAGAGCCCTTCACCGGGAAACCGCATCCCATTCCAAAGGCAAATTCCGGGACGCAGCTTCCGCAACTCCACCCATCCGGAAATCCCATCCCACTCCGCACACATCCGGGCATAGAGCAATCAGCTTATTAGGCCTTCCATCAATAAAGGGGCGCCCTCGTGTCACGAAAAAAGCCTCGAGAACTTCGAGGCTTTCACATTTGTATTGCTTTGCACGAAGGACCGCGAACGGCGAAGCTACTCTCCCAGCACGGCCTTCTTGGCGGCTGCAGCCATGTTGTCCAGGTCTTCCTTGGTGGGATGGTCCTTCGCGGCAACCCAGTTGTCGAGCAGCATCTTAAATCGGGCGTTGTCGGGATCTTGCTCGAGCATTGCCTCGTAGCGCTGCTTGACCGCAGGACCCATCTTGCCCTGGCACATCGCCCAGCCCGCAAGCTCGGCATCCTCGGCCAAATTGGAAGTTACGCGATCAATAATCTGCTGATAGTAGCTCTGGTCGGCGCCAAAACCGCAGGTGCCAAACAGGAAGACGCGCTTACCGTGCAAGGCGGAGAGCAACGCCGCGACCGAAGGCGTGCACGCGCCCTTGTCACACCAAAAACCGACGAGCACCGTGTCGGCCGCGCAGGCGCCCTGCGCCTCGAGCGCAACCTGATCTGCATCCGCATCGTCGCTCAACGCCGCGGCATGGACAAACTCAACGCCCGCAGCCTGCAGAGCGCGCTTAATCGCACCCGAAACCATCCTGGTATTACCGCTCTTGCTGTTAACCACCAAAGAGCACGTCATAGTCACGTTGCCTCGTTTCCCCCAAAACTAAAGCCACTAATGCAATTTATTAGATGAATATCTTAGTACTAACGTGACAGATGTAAACCACCGTCTGTCGATTGGCGACGCAGACGACATCTTTGGACAGATTTCGAACAGTATGTACTTCGGATTGAAACCGCCGCAGAACGTTTCACGAATGGCCGAAAAACTGTTTCACAAAACGCCGTCAAATTGTGTCACGGAGTATCGTCAAAATGTTTCACGCGCTGGTAGAACGCTATATAACAAGATCGCTCTATGGGTCAAACAAACCTGATTAATTTGCCCCACGGGCTTGCTCACTGGGCGAATTGGCTGCGGTAGAGTTCGGCGTAGAAGCCGCCTGCCGCTAGCAACTCGTCGTGCGTGCCGCGCTCGATAATCTCGCCGTCGCGCATCACCAGAATGCAGTCGGCGTTGCGGATGGTGCTCAGGCGGTGCGCCACGACAAAGCTTGTGCGACCGGCCATGAGCTCGTCAAATGCCGCCTGCACCTGCAGCTCGGTGCGGGTATCGATGCTCGACGTCGCCTCGTCCAGCAGCAGAATCGCCGGATCGGTGAGCATGACGCGCGCGATGCACAGCAGCTGTTTTTGACCCTGGCTAAACGTGCCGCCGTCCTCGCCGATCACCGTGTCGTAGCCGCCTGGCAGCTGCACGATAAACTTGTGCGCATGCGCGCGCTTGGCGGCCTCGATAACCTGTTCGCGTGTGGCATCGGGACAACCGTAGGCGATGTTTTCGGCCACGGTGCCCTCGAACAGCCAGGTATCTTGCAGCACCATGCCAAAGGCGCGGCGCAGGCTTGCGCGCGTGTAATCACGCGAGGAACGGCCATCGACCGCAATGCGACCGGCATCGATATCGTAAAAACGCAGCAGCAAATTGATGAGCGTTGTCTTGCCGCAGCCTGTGGGGCCAACGAGGGCAAAGCGCATGCCGGGCTTGGCATCGATGCAGATATCCTGCAGCAGCTTGCGGTCGGGCACGTAGCTAAAGTCCACGTGTTCAAAGGTCACCTCGCCCTGCGGGGCGGCAAGCTCCACGGCATCTGGCGCATCGGGCTCCTGCTCGCGGGCATCAAGCAGTGCAAAAATGCGGCGCGCCGAGGCGTACGCGGTCTGGATCTGCGTAATGACGTTGGTAACCTCGTTGAACGGCTTGGTGTACTGGTTGGCGTAGGACAGGAAAATCTGCACGCCGCCCACCGTGAACGCCGCCGGCACGCCCGTGATCACGCCCACGCAGCCGATCACAGCGACAACGGCGTAGATGATGTTGTTGATAAAGCGCGTGCCGGGATTAGAAAGCGAACCCATGAACTGCGCGCGCTCACCTGCCGTATAGAGCTCGGCGTTGAGCGCGTCGAAGCGCGCTTGGGCGTTGGGGCCGTAGGCAAAGGCGTCGACAAGCTTCTGCTCGCCTACGTACTCCTCGATATGACCACCGAGCTGCCCTTGAATACGCTGCTGCGCCGTAAAGCTCTTGTTGGAAAGCTTGGCGATGGCGCCGGCCGCAAAGATGGAAAGCGGCGTGACGAGCACCACCACGAGCGTCATGGCCAGGTTAATGGAGAGCATAAACGCGAGCGTGCCCACGATGGTGATAACGCCGGTGAAAAGCTGCGTGAAGCCCTGCAGCAGACCGTCGCCCACCTGGTCGACGTCATTGACCACGCGGCTCATAAGGTCGCCGTGGGCATGGCTGTCGATAAAGCTGAGCGGCATGCGGCTGAGCTTGTCACTTGCCTCCACGCGCATGTCACGCACCGTTTCGTAGGACAGGCGGTTGACGCAATAGCCCTGCAGCCACTGGAAGGACGCTGCTCCCACCACGACGAGCGCGAGTTTGGTAACGAGCGGCAGCAGCGCATCGAAGTCCACCTGGCCCGCGGCAACGATCAGGTCGATGCCCTCGCCAATGAGGATGGGCGTGTAGAGCTGCAGGATCACCGAGACGGCGGCACTCACAAACGACGCTGCAAACGAGACGCGGTGCGGACGAACATAGCCCAGCAGGCGGCGAGTCACCGCACCGGCGGGATAGCGCTCGGGGTCGCCGGGCTGGCGCGGACCGTCACCCAGGTCGTTGAGGTTATCGTTGCCGGACACGTTGGCCGTCATCGTGGCGACCGAACCGGAGGAAGTGTACGGATTCATTTAGCAGCCCTCCTTTGCGCAGACGGATGCGGGGGCGGTCGGAGCGGACGCGGGCGACGCACTCCCCCGCTGACCCTCGAGCTCCTCGCGGCGCAGCTGCGACTGGCAGATCTCGCGGTAGAGTTGGCAGCTTGCGTACAGCTCATCGTGCGTGCCCAGGCCCGCGACCGAGCCGTGGTCGAGCACGCAGATCATGTCGGCGTCGCGCACGGTCGATACGCGCTGGCTCACGATGACGGTTGTCAGCGGCAGCCCGCCCTCGGCGGCACCGCGCACGCTGCGCTCGCGGATGGCATGGCGAAGCGCCGCGTCGGTCTTAAAGTCGAGCGCCGAGGCGGAGTCGTCCATGATCAATATCTGAGGCGAGCCCACCAGGGCGCGCGCGATGGTCAGGCGCTGGCGTTGGCCACCGCTGAAGTTCTTACCGCCCGCCTCGACCGGGGCATCGAGCCCCTGCGGCTTGTTGCGCACGAATTCGCTGGCCTGCGCCATATCGAGCGCCGCCCAGAGCTCATCGTCGGTCGCTGACTCGTCACGCCAGGTCAGGTTGCTGCGGATGGTGCCGCTCACCAGCGACGCGCGCTGCGGGACGGTCGCGACCACATGGCGCAGCTGGTCGAGCGGCCAGGCGCGCACGTCGGCGCCCATCACGCTCACGCTGCCAGCGCTCGCATCGTACAGGCGCGGGATAAGCGAAACGAGCGTGGACTTGCCGCTGCCCGTGCCGCCGATAATGCCGAGCGTCTTGCCCAGCGGCAGCTCCAGCGTCACATCGCTCACGGCATTTGCCGCGCCCACGCCAAACGAAAAGCTCGCATGGTCAAAGCTCAACGCAGGAACGGGAGCGACATTGCCCGGCTCGGGCAGTGCGACCGGCTGGTTGCCCTCATCGGTAATGCTCGGCACGCAATTGAGCACCTCGTTGATACGCGACGCGCTGGCGCTCGACTTGGTAAAGACCACGACCAGGTTGGCGACATACACGATGGAGGTGAGGGTCTGCGTCATGTAGTTGACGAACGCCATGACCTGACCCTGCGTGAGCTCGCCCACGTTGACCTGGATGCCGCCGACCCACAGGATGGCGCACACGCCCAGGTTCATCACAAGAAACGTGACGGGGTTGAGAATCGACGAGAGCTTGCCCACCGCGATGGCAGTATTGGCCTGGTCATCGGCGGCTTGGGCAAAGCGCTCACGCTCGTGATCTTCACGCACAAACGCACGGACCACGCGAGCGCCCGAAAGGCCTTCGCGGCAGATAAGCGCGATGCGGTCGAGCTTTGCCTGCAGCTGCTTGTAGTACGGAATACAGCGCGCCATGACAACCCAGAACACCAGGCCAATGGCGGGCGTGCAAATCAAAAAGATGATGCCGAGCTTAAGGTCGATGGCAAGGGCCGCGACCATGGAGCCCGCCGCCAGGAAGGGCCAGCGGATGAGCATGCGCACGCCCAGCGCCACGGCGAGCTGCACCTGGTTGACGTCGTTGGTAATGCGCGTGATGAGCGACGGCGTGCCAAAACGGTCGAGTTCGGCATAGCTCAGCTTGTTGATGTGCTGGTAGAGCGCGCCGCGAATGTCGGTGCCCATGCCCTGCGAGGTGAGCGCCGCCATCTTTTGGCAGACGAGCGTAAACGAGATGCCGATCACAGCCATGGCGCCAAGTACCATACCGTAGTGGACGACGGCGTTCACGTCGTGTGCGCCGATACCCTTATCAATCATCTGGGCAATCACCAGCGGCGTCAGCAGGTCAAAGATCACTTCGATCAGCTTGCACGCAGGACCAATCACCATATAGCGGCGAAACTTACCGCCAAAACGCCTGAGCAGCTCAATCATGTATAGGCGCTCCCTATCATCATCCACATTCAATTCGAACCATGATAGTACCGCCACCCCAAAAGAAGCGTAAACAACTCGTCATTTCTAATGGGATTCGGTTTCCAAAGAAGCGGAAAGGCACGCGCACGCCCAGCCAGTGTCGGGTCGACCGCTTGGTATACTTACATTAGTGCTACCAAGTTAGTCGCCGACCCTTGAAATGAGGTGCCGAGATGAACGACATTCTCGCGAGAAGAGCAAGACGAGCAACTGTGGGCATCGCCCTTTCCGCGGCACTTGTCGCGGGAATCGCCCCCGTAACGGCGATCGCGGCAGAAACCAGTTCCCCCACCGGTGCGGCCGTTTCGCAGACGAGCGCCGCCAACGGCAATTCGGGCGCCCCGCAGACAGAAGACGCGGCCGCCGCAAAAGAAAAAGCGTATGCAGCCATGCAGGAAGCGCTCAAAAACCTCGAGGCCGCAAAAGACGCCGCAAGTCCCGAGAAAATTGCGAGATTCAATGATGACATTGCCCGTTTTCAAGAGCTCCGCGACAAGATGGCGGCGCAAGCCGTCGAAGAGAGGGAACTCCTTCCCACCATGCAAGCGGACATCGATGCAGCCCAAGCCAAATACGACGGGGCCATCAACCGGGTAAGCGAGCTCCAAGCAGAATTAGACATGAAACTTGAGGAGCTTAAGGCAGTCGAAGCACTCGGCGACGAGGAGCTTGCCGAAACTATTAAACAGCAAATAAAGTCGTTGCACCAAGAGATCGTAACGGCAAAAGCGCGAGTTGACTTTTGCGAAATGGAGCTCCGCGAGGCCCAGGACCGCCTCAAAAGGCAGGAAAGACAAGTTAATGACCGTGAGCGTGATGCAGAGAAGTATAAAGCCCATATCGACCAGTTCACAGCCTGGCGAGATGCGCTCCTCGACAATTTGGAAAAGGCGCAAACGGCCTATGACGACGCCTGCAAAGCATACGAAGAGGCAAAAGCTGCAGCAGACAAGGCCACCTCGCCCGAGATAACGCAACCGGCAGAGACGACACCGCCCGCCGGCTCAGCGCAGCCGTCCGGAACAACGCTGCCCACCAATTCGCCCACATCAGGCAAAGACGCTCGACCGAGCTCCACCAAGCAAGCAAATGCAGGCGGCAAGCTTGCAAATACGGGCGACACAGCGCCGAGCGCAATCGCACTCGCAGGCATCGCCGTCACAGGACTCGGAATAGCCACCGCGGGTGTGCGCCGCATCAAGAACTCAAGGTAGCTACCAGCGAACGTCGCCTTTGCCAATCCGCAAGCCCAAAATCAAAAGAGGCCCCGCTTCCCCAACTCAAACGAAGGAAGCGGGCCTCTTTACTTGTTAAAACAGATGCCAACGCCGCCGTCTCTTGAACCACGTAGCCATCAATGCCCAGACAACACTAGCAAGCCGCGTTCCTTAAGGGATAGATTTAATGGCTGTTAATCAAGGGATATACGCGCACGCCCGATCAATGGCGGGCAAACCGCCTGATATACTTACATTAGTGCTACCAAGTTAGTCGCCGACCCTTGAAATGAGGTGCCGAGATGAACGACATTCTCGCAAGAAGAGCAAGACGAGCAACCGTGGGCATCGCCCTTTCCGCGGCACTTGTCGCGGGAATCGCCCCCGCAACGGCGATCGCGGCAGAAACCAGCGCCCCCACCGGTGCAGTTGCCTTGCAGACGGAAGATGCGGCCGCCGCAAAAGAAAAAGCGTATGCAGCCATGCAGGAAGCGCTCAAAAACCTCGAGGCCGCAAATGACGCCGCAAGTCGCGAGAAAATTGCGGAAATCGATGATGACATTGCCGCATTTCAAGAGATCTACGACATGGTGGTGACGGAAGCCGCCAAACGGAGGGAACCCCTTCCCGCCATGCAAGCGAACGTCGATGCAGCCCAAGCCAAATACGAAGAGGCCC
>NZ_QRLE01000010.1:93150-94333 GCF_003473055.1 Collinsella sp. AM13-34
CAACGGCGATCGCGGCAGAAACCAGCGCCCCCACCGGTGCAGTTGCCTTGCAGACGGAAGATGCGGCCGCCGCAAAAGAAAAAGCGTATGCAGCCATGCAGGAAGCGCTCAAAAACCTCGAGGCCGCAAATGACGCCGCAAGTCGCGAGAAAATTGCGGAAATCGATGATGACATTGCCGCATTTCAAGAGATCTACGACATGGTGGTGACGGAAGCCGCCAAACGGAGGGAACCCCTTCCCGCCATGCAAGCGAACGTCGATGCAGCCCAAGCCAAATACGAAGAGGCCCACAACCGGACAAGCGGCCTTCAGGCAGAATTAAATAAGGCAATCGACGACGGAGCTTCTAACGAAACTATTAAGCAGTTGCGAAGTGAGATCATGTCGGCAGAAAGGCGAGAAAAATCTTGTGAAGATGATCTTCACCACTGCCAACGCCGGCTCGAAAGCCAGGAAAGACAGGTTCAGTATTTCGAAAGTGAGGCAGAGGAAGCCAAAGCCCACATCGATGAGGACGTAGCCAAGCGAGATGCGCTCCTCGGCGATTTGGAAAAGGCGCAAGCGGCCTATGACGACGCCTGCAAGGCATACGAAGAGGCAAAAGCCGCGGCAGACAAGGCCACCTCGCCCGAGATAACGCAACCGGCAGAGACGACACCGCCCGCCGGCTCAGCGCAGCCGGCCGAGACGGCACAGCCCGCCAGCTCGCCCGCGACCGGCAAATACGCTCCATCGAGCTCCACCAAGCAAGCAGACACGACCGCCGGCAAGCTCGCGAACACGGGCGACACGGCGCCGAGCGCAATCGCACTCGCAGGAATCGCCGCCGCAGGACTCGGAATAACCGCCACAGCCACACGCCGCATCAGGAACCCAAAATAGCTGCCAGCGGTTATTGTCTTCGCCAATCCGCAAACCCAGAGACAAAAGAGGCCCGTTTCCCCAACCCAGGGAAACGGACCTTTTTAACTGCAAAATCCAAGCAACAGCACCGCCACCTCTTGAACAACGTAGCCATCAATGCCCAGACAACGCCAGCGAGCAGCAAAAGGCACGGGATTAAATTATTCAGATAAATGTAACCCTTCAGGCGGTTTTGGTCGGCTACCCGCGAGTGCCGGCAGGGCGCTTGGTAGTCGAGCGATCCCGCAGGCGAAGCCGAGGACCAGCGAGACACCAAG